>NZ_BRCY01000037.1:0-30940 GCF_023708045.1 Halomonas sp. NCCP-2165 | reverse complement strand
GCGACGCCGCTGCGAGGAAGCGACATTCTACCGATTCGACCGTGACTGTCAAGCCCTGCTCGGCGACCCTGAAGCGTGCGACGAAGCAGCGACTTCCGATCATCCGAGCCGGCGACTGGCCGGCCGGTGTGGCGATGCATTCTACTGCATCTGGCCGTTCTGTCAATCTCGTTTTTCTCGAGAGGGTTTCGAAAAACCCAACAGAAACAAGCACTTTTTCCACTCATTGCCGCTGGCCACGATGTCCGTCGCCGGCAGCGGATGCGTACTTTACGGATTTCCCCCCGCCCCTGCAAGCCCCTATCCATAAAAATATAGAACAGGCTGACGATATCGACCATGACGTACCTCAAGATCCGTCATTAGATCATCCAGAGATCCATGAAATGGGGGACCGACATGGCCTCAAGCTGCTCCTGATCTCGACACAGGGCCATCAATTGCTCGCAGCGCCGGGGCGGGAAACGCGTGGCCAGATGGCGCCGAAACTTGGCCTCCAGGACCGGTATGCCTTCGGCCCGACGCCGACGATGGCCGAGGGGATACTCCACGGCCACCGACTCGGTGGCGGAGCCATCGGCGAAGAACACCTGGACGGCATTGGCGATGGAGCGCTTGGCGGGATCCAGGTAGTCACGGCTATAGCGAGGCTCCTCCACCACCGTCATGCGCTCGCGCAATCGATCGATCAGCGGATGGGCGGCATGGAAGGCATCCTCGTAGTGCTCGGCACTGAGCTCGCCGAAGATCAGCGGCACCGCCACCATGTACTGGAGGCAGTGATCCCGATCGGCGGGATTGGCCAGCGCCCCGGACTTGGCGATGATGCGGATCGCCGACTCCTGGGTGGTGATGACGATGCGCTCGACCTCGTCGAGACGATCCCTTATCCGAGGGTGCAATACCAGCGCCGCCTCGCAGGCGGTCTGGGCATGGAACTCCGCGGGGAAGCTGAGTTTGAAGAGGACGTTCTCCATCACATAACTGCCGAATGGCCGGGACAAGGCGAAGCGGCGCTCGGCCTCGGGCTTGAGGACCTGATCCTTGCTGGTCTTGCTGAACAGCACATCATAGAAGCCCCACTGGGGCGCACTCAGTACCCCGGGGATACCCATCTCGCCACGCAAGGCGATATCCGCCAGGCGCACGCCCCGCGAAGCGCCATCCCCCGCCGCCCAGCTCTTGCGGGAGCCGGCGTTGGGAGCATGCCGATAGGTACGCAGGCTCTGGCCATCCACCCAGGCGTGGGAAAGCGCCGCGAGCAGTTGCCCACGATCGGCGCCCATCAGTCGGGCCGCCACCGCCGTGGAAGCCACCTTGACCAGTACGACGTGGTCGAGGCCGACCCGGTTGAAGGCATTTTCCAGCGCCAGCACGCCCTGGACCTCGTGGGCACGGATCATGGCATCGAGGACATCCCGCATGACCAGCGGCGCCTCGCCCCGGAGCAGTCGCCGCTGGGCGAGGTGATCCGCCACCGCCAGGATGGCCCCCAGGTTATCCGAGGGGTGCCCCCACTCCGCCGCCAGCCAGGTGTCGTTGTAATCGAGCCAGCGCACCAGGCAGCCGATATCCCAGGCCGCCTTGACCGGATCGAGACGCAGGCGGGTTCCCGGCACCCGCGCCCCCTGGGGCACCTGGGTGCCCTCCACCAGGGGGCCCAGGTGTTTGGTGCACTCCGGGAAGCGCAGCGCCAGCAGGGCACACCCCAGGCTATCCATTAGGCACAGCCGGGCGGTCTCCCAAGCCAGTTCGCTATCGATCCGGTAGTCCAGCACATAGTCGGCGATGCGTTGCAGTTCCGGGTCGTAGTCCGGGCGTCGATTGGCCTCCACGGTGGTCGTCATGCTGCCCTCCTGGAATCCACGGGGTTGCCCTCACTATAGGAAACGCCCCGACCAGGGGCCGGGGCGTGAGGAAGGCAGCGACGAGGAGGCTTAGAGAGTCTCCGCGGGCACGCGCACCCAGCCTTCCATCAGCACTCGGGCGCTGCGGCTCATCACCGCCTCGTCGATCACCCAGCGGCCCTCTGCGAGGCTCGCCTCGGCACCCACTCGCAGGGTACCGGAGGGGTGACCGAAGGTGACGGCGTTACGCTTGCCGCCGCCGGCGGCGCGGTTGACCAGGGTCCCCTCGATGGCCGCCGCCGAGGCGATGGCCACCGCGGCGGTGCCCATCATGGCGTGGTGCAGCTTGCCCATGGAGAGCGCCCGCACCAGCAGGTCGACCTCCCCGGCCTCGACCGTCTTGCCGCTGGAGGCGGTGTAGCCGGCCGGGGGCGCCACGAAGGCCACCTTGGGGGTATGCTGGCGACCGGCAGCCTCGTCCAGCGACTGGATCAGCCCCATCTTCAGCGCGCCGTGGGCACGGATCGTCTCGAAGCGCGCCAGTGCCTCGGCGTCATTATTGATCGCCTCCTGCAATTCGGTGCCGGTATAGCCGAGGTCGGCGGCATTGATAAAGATGGTCGGGATGCCGGCATTGATCAGCGTCGCCTCGAGGGTACCCACGCCCGGCACCTCGAGATCATCGACCAGGTTGCCGGTGGGGAAGATCGCCCCCTCCCCGTCGGCCGGGTCCTTGAAGGCCACCGGCACCTCGGCGGCGGGAAAGGTCACGCCGTCGAGCTCGAAGTCGCCGCTCTCCTGCACCTGGCCGTCGGTGACGGGCACCTGGCAGACGATGGTCTTGCCGATATTGACCTGCCAGATGCGCACCTCCACCACGCCGTTGTCGGGCACGCGTGCCGGGTCCACCAGGCCGTTGGCCACGGCGAAAGGGCCCACGGCGGCGGAGAGGTTGCCGCAGTTGCCGCTCCAGTCAACGAAGGCCCGGTCGATGGCGACCTGGCCGAAGAGGTAGTCCACGTCGTGGTCGGGGCTCTCGCTTTTGGAGAGGATCACCGTCTTGCTGGTGCTGGAGGTCGCCCCGCCCATGCCGTCGATCTGCTTGCCGTAGGGATCGGGGCTGCCGATCACCCGCAGCAGCAGGCGGTCACGGGCCTCCCCGGGCACCCGGGCGGCCTCCGGCAGGTCATCGAGCCGGAAGAAGACGCCCTTGCTGGTGCCGCCACGCATATAGGTGGCGGGAATACGCAGCTGCGCACCATGAATCCGAGCTGCCTGACTCATGCGCTCACCCCCTCACTCCCCGCCCCTTCCAGGAAGTCCTTGGCGAAGCGCTGCAGGACGCCACCGGCGGAGTAGACGGTGACCTCTTCCGCGGTATCCAGGCGACAGATCACCGGCACCCGATCGACCTCACCGGTCCGGCGATGGATCACCAACTCGAGCCTGGCGCGGGGCGAGGCCGCCCCCTCCACGTCATAGGTCTCGGTACCGTCTAGCTGCAGGGTGTGGCGGGTGGTGCCCTCCTCGAACTGCAGCGGCATCACGCCCATGCCGATCAGGTTGGTGCGGTGGATACGCTCGAAGCCCTCGGCGACGATCGCCTCGACCCCGGCCAGCGCCACCCCCTTGGCCGCCCAGTCCCGGGACGAGCCCTGGCCGTAATCGGCGCCGGCGACGATGATCAGCGGCTGCCGGCGATTCATGTAGGTCTCGATGGCCTCCCACAGGCGCATCACCTGGCCTTCCGGCTCGACCCGCGCCAGCGAGCCCTGCACCACCTCGCCGGCCTCGTCGCGGACCATCTCGTTGAACAGCTTGGGGTTGGCCAGCGTCGCCCGCTGGGCGGTGAGGTGGTCGCCGCGGTGAGTGGCGTAGGAGTTGAAGTCCTCCTCCGGCAGGCCCATCCGGTGCAGATATTCCCCCGCCGCGCTGTCCAGCATGATGGCATTCGACGGCGACAGGTGGTCGGTGGTGATGTTGTCCGGCAGGATCGCCAGCGGGCGCATGCCCTTGAGCTCGCGGGCGGCGGCCATGGTGCCTTCCCAATAGGGCGGGCGGCGAATGTAGGTGCTCTGGGGGCGCCAGTCGTAGAGCGGGCTCTCGGCCCTCTCGACGGCGTCCAGGTCGAACATCGGGATATAGACCTGCTTGAACTGCTCCGGCTTGACGAACTCGCCGACGATGGCGTCGATCTCCTCGTCGGAGGGCCAGAGGTCCTTGAGGGTCACCGGGTTGCCGTTCTTGTCGGTGCCCAGCACGTCCTTCTCGATATCGAAGCGCACGGTGCCGGCGATGGCATAGGCCACCACCAGCGCCGGCGAGGCCAGGAAGGCCTGCTTGGCGTAGGGGTGGATGCGGCCATCGAAGTTGCGGTTACCGGAGAGCACGGCGGTGGCGTAGAGGTCGCGGTCGATGATCTCCTGCTGGATCTTCGGGTCCAGCGCCCCGGACATGCCGTTGCAGGTGGTGCAGGCGTAGGCGACGATGCCGAAGCCGAGCGCCTCCAGCTCCGGCAGCAGGCCCGCCTCCTCGAGATAGAGCCGCGCGACCTTGGACCCCGGCGCGAACGACGACTTCACCCAGGGCTTGCGCGTGAGGCCCAGCTCGTTGGCCTTCTTGGCCAGCAGGCCCGCCCCCACCACGTTGCGCGGGTTGGAGGTGTTGGTGCAGCTGGTGATGGCGGCGATGATCACCGCGCCATCGGGCATCTTGCCCTCCTTCTCCTCCGCCAGGGCGCGATCCAGGTCCACGGCGATGCCACGCTCGTGCAGGGCGCTGGTGGGCAGGCGGCGATGGGGGTTGGAGGGACCGGCCAGGTTGCGCTCGACGCTGGCGAGGTCGAAGGTCAGCACCCGCTCGTACTCGGCGCCGGTCAGGCTATCGGCCCACAGGCCGGTCTGCTTGGCGTAGGTCTCGACCAGGGCGACCTGCTCCGGCTCACGGCCGGTGAGGGTCAGGTAGTCGAGGGTCTGGTCGTCGATATAGAACATCGCCGCGGTGGCGCCGTACTCGGGCGTCATATTGGAGATGGTGGCGCGGTCGCCGATGGTCAGGCTCTTGGCCCCCTCGCCGAAGAACTCGAGATACGCCCCCACCACGCGTTCCTTGCGCAGGAATTCGGTGATCGCCAGGACGATATCGGTGGCGGTGATGCCGGGCTGGGGCTTGCCGGTCAGCTCCACGCCGACGATATCGGGCAGGCGCATCATGGAGGGACGCCCCAGCATCACGGTCTCGGCCTCCAGGCCGCCGACGCCGATGGCGATCACCCCCAGACAGTCGATATGCGGGGTATGGCTGTCGGTACCCACGCAGGTATCGGGGAAGGCGACACCGTCCCGCGCCTGCACCACCGGCGACATCTTCTCCAGGTTGATCTGGTGCATGATGCCGTTGCCGGCGGGAATTACGTCGACGTTCTCGAAGGCGGCCTTGGTCCACTCGATGAAGTGGAAGCGATCCTCGTTGCGACGATCCTCGATGGCGCGGTTCTTGTCGAAGGCGTCCGCCTCGAAGCCGGCGTGCTCCACGGCAAGCGAGTGGTCGACGATCAACTGGGTCGGCACCACCGGGTTAACCTTGGCGGGGTCGCCGCCGCGCTCGGCGATGGCGTCACGCAGGCCGGCCAGGTCGACCAGCGCGGTCTGGCCGAGGATGTCGTGACACACCACCCGGGCCGGGTACCAGGGGAAATCCAGGTCGCGGCGGCGCTCGATCAGCTGTCTTAAGGCCTCGGTGAGCGCCTCGGGGTCGCAGCGACGCACCAGCTGTTCGGCCAGTACCCGGGAGGTGTAGGGAAGGCGATCATAGGCGCCAGGGCGGATCGCCTCGACGGCGGCGCGGGCATCGAAATAATCCAGCTCGGTGCCGGGAAGCGGCTTGCGGTATTCGGTATTCATGGTCAGGCATCCGTGGGCGTCAGAAGCGTGGGGCGGCAAGGAGCGGCAGGCGGGACAGGGCCCGGGGTACTACCCCCGGGCCGGATGTCGTGGTGTCAGGGGCGCGCCTCCAGGGGCACCCACTCGCTCTTCTCCGGACCGACGTAGTCGGCGCTGGGGCGAATGATGCGGTTGTTCTCGCGCTGCTCGAAGACATGGGCCGCCCAGCCGGTGACCCGCGAGCAGACGAAGATCGGCGTGAACAGCTTGGTGGGGATATCCATGAAGTGATAGGCGCTGGCGTGGAAGAAGTCGGCATTGCAGAACAGCTTCTTCTCGCGCCACATCACCGCCTCGACCCGCTCGGAGACCGGGTAGAGCACCTTGTCGCCCACGTCCTCGGCGAGCCGCTTCGACCACTCCTTGATGATGGCGTTGCGCGGATCGGACTCGCGATAGATGGCGTGACCGAAGCCCATGATCTTCTCCTTGCGCTCGAGCATGCCGAGGATCTCGCGCTCGGCCTCGTCGGCGGACTGCCAATGCTCGATCATGTCCATGGCCGCCTCGTTGGCGCCGCCGTGCAGCGGGCCACGCAGGGAGCCGATGGCGCCGGTGACGCAGGAATGCATATCGGAGAGGGTCGAGGCGCAGACCCGGGCGGTGAAGGTCGAGGCGTTGAACTCGTGCTCGGCATAGAGGATCAGCGAGACGTTCATCACCCGGGCATGCAGCTCGGAGGCAGGCTCGCCGCGCAGCATATGCAGGAAGTGGCCACCCACGGAGTCGTCGTCCGTCTCGGTGTCGATGCGCACGCCGTCATGGCTGAAGCGGTACCAGTAGCAGATGATCGAGGGCAGTACCGCCAGCAGGCGATCGGCCACGTCCTGCTGCCGATCGAAGCCCTGCTCGGTCTCCAGGTTGCCGAGCATGGAGGCGCCGGTGCGCATCACGTCCATGGGGTGGGCATCCTTGGGGATCTGCTCGAGCACGGTCTTCAGCGCCTCGGGCAGGCCGCGCAGGCCCTTGAGCCTGGTGAGGTAGGCATCGAGCTCGGCCCGGTTGGGCAGCTTGCCCTGGAGCAGCAGGTAGGCGACCTCCTCGAACTTGGCCTTCTCGGCCAGTTCATGAATGTCATAGCCGCGATAGGTCAGGCCGGCACCGCTCTTGCCCACCGTGCACAGCGCGGTGGAGCCGGCGCTCTGGCCACGCAGGCCGGTGCTGACGGGTTGATCTGCCATGGTCTCTCTCCTTAACTGACGTGTTCTTGTGATGGCCGGGTGCCTCAGGCGTCGCCGCCCTTCTCGGCGAAGAGGGCATCCAGCTTCTGCTCGAAGGCGTGGTAGTCGAGGAAGTCGTAGAGCTCGTCGCGGGTCTGCATCAGCTCCACCACCTCGCGCTGATGGCCGGTGTCGAGGATGCTCTGGTAGACCTTGAGGGCCGCGGCGTTCATGGCGCGGAAGGCGGACAGCGGGTAGAGCACCATCCGGCAGCCCACCTCGGCGAGCTCCTGCTGACTGAACAGCGGCGTGGCGCCGAACTCGGTGATATTGGCCAGAATCGGCGCATCGACCCGCTCGCAGAAGGCCCGGTAGTCGTCCAGGGTATGCACCGCCTCGGCGAAGATGGCATCGGCGCCCGCCTCGATGCAGGCCCGGGAGCGCTCGATGGCGGCGTCCAGGCCATCCTTCTGGAAGGCATCGGTGCGGGCGATCAGATAGAAGTCCGGATCGATGCGCGCATCGGCGGCGGCCTTGACCCGATCGACCATCTCGTCCTGGGAGACGATGGCCTTGTTGGGGCGATGCCCGCAGCGCTTCTGGGCCACCTGATCCTCCAGGTGCACCGCCGCCACGCCGGCGCGTTGCATCTCCTTGACGGTGCGCGCGATATTGAAGGCGCCGCCCCAGCCGGTATCGATATCCACCAGCAGCGGCAGCTCGGTGGCGCCGCAGATGCGATGGGCGTCCTCCACCACGTCGTTCATGGTGGTCATGCCCAGGTCCGGCAGGCCGAAGGAGGCGTTGGCCACCCCGCCCCCGGAGAGGTAGATGGCCTGGTGACCGACCCGCTCGGCCATCATGGCGGTGTAGGCATTGATGGTGCCGACGATGGGCAGCGGACGATTCGCCTCGAGGGCGGCACGGAAACGGGCACCGGGGGTCGGTCGTGTCATGAGGGGTTCTCCTGGGTTATCGGGCCGCCGGCTCGGAGGCTTCCGCCTCCTCGGCCAGGGTGGCGGCATAGCGTTCGGCGACATTGGCCCGCGAGGCGCTGACGTGGCGGCGCATCAGCAGCTCGGCGAGCTCCGCATCGCCGGCCTCGATGGCGTCGACGATACGGTGGTGCTCGACGAAGGCGCGCTGGGGGCGCGACCCGCTGGCACTGAACTGGGTGCGATAGAGGCGCACCAGGTAATAGAGGTCGTCACACAGCAGCGTCATCAACATCTTGTTGTGGCTGCCCAGGACGATCCGATAGTGGAAGTCGAGATCCCCCTCGCGCTGGTAGTACGCCTCGCCGCGCTTCAGGTCGCCCTGGCGTTCGTGCACCGCCAGCACCTCGCGCAGGCCGGCGATCTCCTCGGCGGTCATATGCTCGGCGGCGAGCCGCGCGGCCATGCTCTCCAGGGCCTCGCGCACATCGAACAGCTCGAGCAGCTCCTTCATGGAGAGCTTGACCACCCGGGCCCCCACATGGGGCACCCGCTCGATCAGCCGGTGAACCTCCAGGCGGCGCATGGCCTCGCGCAGCGGACCACGGGAGATACCGTAAGCCTTGGAGAGGCCCGGCTCGGTGATCTTGCTGCCCGGCGCCAGTTCGCCGCGGACGATGGCCTCCTGGAGCTGCTGGAAGACCCGTTCGGCGAGGGTGCGGACCTCGGGGGCGGTACTTTCGGGTATCGGAGTCGTCATGATCAATTGTCGACAATCAAGGGGTGAAAGAACTGTAGCCAGCGATTCCCTGCCGGTCAACCACGGAAACCCGGTGACGTTATACACCTTTTGTTGTAGACACGCAGCGGGGAATTGTCACGAGTGTCGACAATCCACCACCCTAGCCCCGCCCCCATCGCGCCCGTTGAGGCTGCGTCCCCTAGGGCGGCGCCGGGGAGTGCGACAAACGCATGACAGGTCCCTAGAATGGGGCGCTTGTTGAGGAAAAGCGCCGCGCATGAGACCACGACTGCAACTCCATTCCCTGCCCTACCGGCCCGATCCGCTGGGCTACTTCGCCGCCCTGCGACGTCGCCCCGGCGCCGTGCTGCTGGACAGTGGCCGCCCCGCCGCCCCCGGCGGTCGCTACGACATTCTCTCCAGCGACCCCCTGGCTACCCTGACCGTGGCCCCCGGCGGCGGCGTTCAGTGCGATGCCGACCTGGCCCTGCCCGATTCGCCCTTCGCCGCCCAGCAGGCGCTGTTGGCGTACCTGGATGTCGAGGCCCCGGAGAGCGACCTGCCCTTCCTGGGCGGCCTGATCGGCTACTGGAGCTATGACCTGGGGCGCTGCCTGGAGCGCCAGGGCGAGGCGGCCCGGGACGCGGTGAGCCTGCCTTGGAGCCGGGTGGGCCTCTATGACTGGGCGCTGATCCTCGACCACGAGGCCGAGACCTGCACCCTGGTGGCCAGCGCGGCGCGCCGCGCCCAGGTGCTCGGCTGGCTGGCGGCCCGCCCCCCGGAATCGGTGCCCTTCCGCATCAGCGCGCCCTTCGAGGCGGAGCTGGATCGCGCCGGCTATGGCCTGCGCTTCCGCGCCGTCCAGGAGTACATCCACGCCGGCGACTGCTACCAGATCAACCTGGCCCAGCGCTTCAGCGCTCCCTACGAGGGCGACCTCTGGGGCGCCTACCTCCGCCTGCGCCAGGCCACCCCGACGCCCTTCGCCGGCTACCTGGCCTGGGATGGCGGCGCGGGCCCCCAGGGCGTGCTGTCGCTGTCGCCGGAGCGCTTTATCCAGGCCGAACATGGCCGGGTGGAGACCCGCCCCATCAAGGGCACCCGCCCCCGGGGAGACGATACCGAGGCGGATGCCGCCCTGGCCGAGGAGCTGCAGCGCAGCGACAAGGATCGCGCCGAGAACGTGATGATCGTCGACCTGCTGCGCAACGACCTGGGGCGAGTGTGTCGCCCGGGCAGCGTCAGGGTGCCCCAGCTCTGCGGCCTGGAGAGCTATGCCAATGTGCACCACCTGGTCAGCGTGGTGACCGGCGAGCTGGCCGCGGACGCCTCGCCCCTGGACCTGCTGGCCGCCGCCTTCCCCGGCGGCTCGATCACCGGCGCCCCCAAGGTGCGTGCCATGCAGATCATCGACGAGCTGGAACCCAGCCGACGCAGCCTCTACTGCGGCAGCCTCGGCTACGTGGACCAGCGCGGTCATATGGATACCTCCATCGCCATTCGCACGGCGGTGGCGGACCGGGGCCGGCTGCACCTGTGGGGCGGCGGCGGCCTGGTGGCCGACTCCGACGAGGAGGCGGAGTACCGCGAGACCCTGGACAAGATCCGCCACCTGATGCAGGCCCTGGAGGCCTGAACGCCGACCGACGGCGGAGCCACCCCGCAAAGTGGTTATAAGAATGCCTCTCAACAAGCCCTCAAGGGCATAAGCAACGAACCAATCAATATTGGGTCCCGCCGGGAGGGGTTTGCTAGGGTACGGCCATCGCCAACAACGGAGGCCGGGATGTCATCCTTCAATCCCTCCCAGTTCGTCCTGGAACACGACCAGGACACCCCCAAGAACATTCTCAAGGCCGCCTACGAGGCCTTCGGTGAGCTGACGATCTCCTTCTCCGGTGCCGAGGACGTGGTGCTGATCGACCTGGCCCTCAAGGTGGCCCCCAAGGAGAAGGTCAAGGTCTTCTCCCTGGACACCGGGCGCCTGCACGCCGAGACCTATGCCTTTATCGAGCGGGTCCGCGAGCACTACGCCATCGAGATCGACGTGCGCTTCCCCGATGCCGAGGCGATTCAGGCCCTGGTCAAGGAGAAGGGACTGTTCAGTTTCTACCGCGACGGCCACCAGGAATGCTGCGGCATCCGCAAGGTGGCGCCACTGCGCGCCCGCCTCAAGGGGCTGCCCGTCTGGGTCACCGGCCAGCGCCGCGACCAGAGCCCGGGCACCCGCAACAGCGTGCAGATCGCCGAGTGGGACACCGCCTTCGGCAGCGACGAGGCCCCGCTGGCCAAGTTCAACCCCCTGGCCCACTGGAGCAGCGAAGAGGTGTGGACCTATATCCGCATGTTCGACGTGCCCTACAACCCGCTCCACGAGCGCGGCTTCGTCAGCATCGGCTGCGAGCCCTGCACCCGCCCCACCCTGCCCCATCAACACGAGCGGGAAGGCCGCTGGTGGTGGGAAGACCAGGGCGGCAAGGAGTGCGGTCTGCATAGCACCAACCTGAGCCGCTGAGCCGATACACGCCCCCAAACGCCGAAGGCGCCGCGATTGCGGCGCCTTCGGCGTTTGGGGGCATTCAAGCGAGGACTTAACGCACCGGCAGCTCGATGCCCTCGAACAGCGCCTGCTCGTGGCGCGGCCCGGCGGCCAGGGCCGCATCCACCAGGTCGCGCTCGAGGTGCTCGGCGAAGCCCTGCACGAAGTCGTACATATAGCCACGCATAAAGGTACCGCGACGAATGCCGATCTTGGTGGTGGAGCTCTCGAAGAGGTGCCCCGCCTCCAGGGCCACCAGGTCGCTGTCGGCCTCCGGGTCCACCGCCATATGGGCGACGATCCCCACCCCCAGGCCGAGGCGCACATAGGTCTTGATCACATCGGCATCGGCGGCGGTCAGCACCACATTGGGGGTCAGCCCCTCGGCGCGGAAGGCATCATCCAGCTGGGAGCGGCCGGTGAAGCCGAACACATAGGTCACCAGGGGATGCTCGGCGAGGCGCTCCAGGGTCAGTTCGCCCTGGGCCAGGGGATGATCCTGGGGCACCAGCACGCAGCGGTTCCAGCGGTAGCAGGGCAGCAGCACCAGGTCGTTGAACAGCTCCAGGGACTCGGTGCAGATGGCGAAGTCCGCCTGCCCCTCGCTGACCATCTGGGCGATCTGCTTGGGGGTGCCCTGCTGCATGTGCAGGGCCACCTCGGGGTACTTGCGGGTGAAATCGCGGATCACCGGCGGCAGCGCATAGCGGGCCTGGGTGTGGGTGGTGGCGATGGCCAGGTTACCGCGACGCTCGTCGCTGTGCTCCTGGGCCACCTGCTTGATGTTCTCGGTGGTGCGCAGCACCTGGCCGGCCAGCTCGATGATCGCCGCGCCGGCGGGCGTGACCCGGGTCAGGTGCTTGCCGCTGCGAGCGAAGATCTCCACCCCCAGTTCGTCCTCCAGCAGGCGGATCTGCTTGGAGATGCCGGGCTGGGAGGTATAGAGGCTCTGGGCCGTGGCCGACACATTGAGGTTGTGGCGACTGACTTCCCAGATATAGCGCAGCTGTTGTAGCTTCATGCGAGGTTCCTACTCCTGGTGACTTGTCGGCCGAGGCGCATGAAATGCCCTTTAGAAATAACGGCCCCACCTGATGATTACTTTATAGCATATAAATAGGCCCAGGTGTCCCCTCGCCCATGCGCCAACATAGTAGCTCGCTATCGACCTTTTCGAGCGCTTATATTTGCCAGCGACCGGGACGGCGGATAACATCGTGCAGCTAAGCTGTACTAGCACGCTCGACACAGCGCCAAGCAACTGGAGATTCACATGGCTAACAACATCGATGTCACCAACGCCAACTTCGAGCAGGAGGTCCTCAAGGCCGACAAGCCGGTCCTGCTCAAGTTCTGGGCGCCCTGGTGCGGGCCCTGCAAGATGATGGCCCCGGTGGTTGATGAAGTTGCCGACGAGCGCGCCGACGACCTCAAGGTAGTCAGCGTCAACGTCGACGACGCCCCCGAAATCGCCGCGGAACACGGCGTGCGCGGTGTCCCCACCGTGATGCTGTTCAAGTCTGGAGCCAAGGTCGCCTCCCTGGTGGGCGCCCAGTCCAAGAGCCAGCTTGCGCAGTTTATCGAGCAGAACGCCTGAAGCGATTCCTACCGCGTGGCGGTATGACTCCCAAGGCAACACGCCCCGGCTTCGGCCGGGGCGTGTCGTTTATGCCTACTCCTTGGCCTTGCCGAGCCGCTCCTGGCGTGTCGGTGGCGAGCCTGGCCCCAGCAACCGCGCGATCCAGCGGGTATCCGGGTGGCTCTCCAGGGCGATCTTCAGGGTCATGGTCAGCAGCACCGAGAGCAGCAACCCCACGGTACCGAGGATCCAGCCCCACACCACCAGCGACAGGAAGGTGACGAAAGTGGAGAGCCCCAGGGCCCGCCCCATCACCCGCGGCTCCACCAGGTTGCCCATCACCACATTGATCACCAGGTAGCCGGCGGCCAGGGCGAGTGCCGCGACCAGTCCCCCATCGCTCTGCAGCAGCAGCAGCAACACCGGCGGAATCGCCGCCAGCACCGAGCCGATATTGGGAATGAAGTTGAGCCCGAAGGCCAGCGCCCCCCACAGCAGCGGGAAGCCCACCCCCAGCACCAGGCACAGCAACCAGGCCAGTACCCCGGTGATCAGGCTGATCAGGGTCTTGACCGCCAGGTAGCGCTTGAGGGTCAAGCTGAACTCACCGATGCGCCGCAGGCTCGGCGCCGGGTTGCGCAGCGCCTGGGAGAACTTCTCCCGGGCATTGAGCGCCTCGAAGAGCATAAAGATCACCAGCAGGGCCACGACCAGGCTCTGCATCAGCAGATTGCCCAGCTCGCCGAGGAACCCCGGCAACAGATGGGTGGCCTGGGCGGGGTCGAACCACTGGCTCATCTGCTCGGGACGAATCGAGATGCCGCGTTCCGCCACCCAGGTCAGCAGCTGCAGGTAGGCGCCGCGGAACTGCTGTTCCAGCTCCGGCAGGGCCGCCACGAAGGTACTCAGGCTGCTGGCCAGCAGCAGCCCCAGCAGCACCAGGAAGACCCCCATCACCCCCAGCACCAGGACCGCCGCCAGGCGCAGGCTGACGCCGAAGCGATGCAGCCACTGCACCGGCGCGGTGCAGACCACGGCAATAAACAGCGACAGCAGCAGGGGCACCAGCAGGTCGGCACCGGCCTTCATGCCGGCAATAATCACCACCAGGGCCGCCAGCCCCAACACCAGGTTGAGGGGGAGCATCCCCGTGGGTTCATCCGTGTCGTGATGCATCGGCTCTCCTTTGTCGAGACAGGGCAGGTCAGAATACGTGAGGATAAATCGGCAAATGGGCAACTACCATGCAAAGGGAGCCCCGACGGGAACGACCGACCTCCCGGCGGCTCAAAGTCCTGCCATTACCCCCTATCCTAGCGTGCATGGAGGCCTTTGATGACTCGACTCGCCCTTTCTACCCGCCTGCTCGGCCTCGGCCTGCTGGCCGGCGCCCTGCTGACCACCCCGGCCCTGGCTCAGGAGCGCCCCGACCGCCAACTGCATGTGCAGGCCCAGGCGACCCTCGAGGTGGTGCCCGACAAGGCCACCCTGAGCGCCCGCCTCTGGGAGCGCACGCCCCTGATCGAAGTGGACGCCACCCCCGACCCAGAAGCCCTGGGCGAGGCCCGCGCGCGCCTGGAGGAGCGCACCGGCGAGCTGATCCGCACCCTGGAGGCCGCCGGCCTGGACAGCGAAGCGATCAATGCCGGCTCCCTGCAGGTGCGCCCCGATCAGGTCCATTCTCAGCGTGACGGCGAGCGTGAGGTGCGCGTCCGCACCCAGCTCGAGCGCCCCATCCAGCTGAGCCTGAACGACCTGGAGCAGGTGCCATTGATCCTCGACGCCCTCACCGAGGCCGGCGTGGACGCCCTGGACGGCATCCAGTACGACCTGATGGACCGCGACGCCGCTACCGACCGCGCCCTGACCCGCGCCCTGGAGCGCGCCCGCCACAAGGCCGAGCTGATGGCCGAGACCCTGGGCGTGGAGCTCACCGGCGTGCTGCGGGTACAGGAGACCCAGGCGCCGGTCTTTATGCCGCGCATGATGAGCGCCCGCGCCGATATGGCCGAAAGCGGCGGCGCCCCCACCGAGTACCGCCCCGGGCGCATCGCCATCGATGCCGGCGTCGATGTCACCTGGGAAATTGCGCCCTAAACGACACGCGGGAATCGACATAACCGCCTAAACGACACCGCCTCCGAGGCAAGACCTCGGAGGCGGTTTTTTTCCCGCTTCAAGCTTACGACTTGAAGCTCCCGGCATCCCGGATCAGCCGTTGATCGTCTCGACCCCACCCATATAGCCGCGCAGGGCCTCGGGCACGGTGATGGAGCCATCGGCGTTCTGGTAGTTCTCCAGCACCGCCAGCAGGCAGCGCCCCACCGCCAGGCCGGAGCCATTCAGGGTGTGCAGCAGCTGCGGCTTCTTCTGCTCCGGATGGCGGAAGCGCGCCTGCATGCGCCGGGCCTGGAAGTCCTCGCAGTTGGAGATCGAGGAGATCTCCCGGTAGGTCTCCTGGCTGGGCAACCACACCTCCAGGTCATAGGTCTTGGCGGCGCCGAAGCCCATATCGCCGGTGCACAGGGTCACCGTCCGGTAGGGCAGCTCGAGGGCCTGGAGAATCGCCTCGGCATGGCCGCGCATCTCCTCCAGCGCCTGGTAGCTGGTCTCCGGCGCCACCAGCTGGACCATCTCGACCTTGTCGAACTGGTGCTGGCGGATCATCCCCCGGGTATCGCGGCCATGGGAGCCCGCCTCGCTGCGGAAGCAGGGCGTATGGGCGGTGAGCTTCAGCGGCAGCGCCTTGAAGTCGAGGATCTCGTCCCGGGCGAAGTTGGTCAGCGGTACCTCGGCGGTGGGGATCAGGTGGTAGCCGCGCTCGTCGTCCAGGCGGAAGAGGTCCTCGCCGAACTTGGGCAGCTGACCGGTGCCGTGCAGCGAGGCCTCGTTGACCATATAGGGCACATAGCACTCTTCGTAGCCATGCTCCTGGGTCTGCTTGTCGAGCATGAACTGCGCCAGGGCGCGGTGCAGCCGGGCAATGGGCCCGCGCATCACGGCGAAGCGCGCGCCGGTGAGCTTGGCGGCCAGCTCGAAGTCCAGGTAGCCGAGCTTGGCGCCCAGGTCGACATGGTCCTTGACCTCGAAATCGAACGCTCGCGGGGTGCCCCAGCGGTGCAGCTCCACGTTATCGTCCTCGTCGTCGCCCTGGGGCACGCTCTCATGCGGCAGGTTGGGAATGCCGCTGACCAGGGCATCCCACTCCACCTGGGCCTCGGCCAGCTTGGCCTTGGCGGCGTCGAGGCGCTCGCCCAGGTCGGAGACCTCGGCCAGCAGCGGGGCGATATCTTCGCCCTGGGCCTTGGCCTTGCCGATGGACTTGGAGCGGGTATTGCGCTCGTTCTGCAGCCGCTCGGTCTCGGTCTGCAGCTCACGACGCCGGGACTCCAGCGCCTCGAGTCGCTCGGTATCGAGGGTAAAGCCCCGCTTGGCCAGTCGTTGGGCGACCTCGGTCAGGTCGCCACGCAGCAGTTTCGGATCGAGCATGGAATCCAGTCCGTCACGTTAGGGAATAAGCAGTCGAAATCAGGGGCCTATTGTAGGCAAAAGGCCGCCCCGGCACCACGCCCACGCCGCGAGCCGCCCTGCTCCGGCGACACGGCCATCCGCCACGCCATGGCCTGGCGCTTTGGATGCGCCGAATGTCGCTCTCGGGTAAAGTAGACGGACGATTCTACACCGCCCGGCCTGCTCCCCAGGCGACGCGCGGCGACCTACGGCCTGATGACGACCCCATGATCGCGAGACTGGATACCGAGCGCCTCGACGCTCACTACCTGCGTTTCCTCGAGGCCCTCAAGGCCTCCGGCTTCGAGGGCGAGATCGCCCC
This sequence comes from Halomonas sp. NCCP-2165, assembly GCF_023708045.1. Lineage (NCBI taxonomy): Bacteria > Pseudomonadati > Pseudomonadota > Gammaproteobacteria > Oceanospirillales > Halomonadaceae > Halomonas > Halomonas sp. NCCP-2165. The sequence goes on along the minus strand of NZ_BRCY01000037.1, from coordinate 14,365 downwards.
GGACTTCGCCAACCGCACGGTGCTGGCCACCGACAACTCCATCTACCAGCGCCTGCCCCAGGCGGTGCTCTACCCCAGGGGCGCGGCGGATCTCGAGCGCCTCGCCCGCCTGGCCGGCGAGTCGGCCCACCGCCGGGTGGTGCTGACTCCCCGCGGCGGCGGCACCGGCACCAACGGCCAGTCGCTCACCGACGGCCTGGTGGTGGACGTCTCCAAGCATATGAACCGGATCCTCGAGATCGACGTGGAGCAGCGCCGGGTGCGGGTCCAGGCCGGGGTGGTCAAGGACCAGCTCAACGCCGCCTTGAAGCCCCATGGGCTGTTCTTCGCCCCGGAGCTCTCCACCTCCAACCGGGCCACCATCGGTGGCATGATCTCCACCGACGCCAGCGGCCAGGGCAGCTGCGAGTACGGCAAGACCCGCGACCATGTGCTGGAACTCGACAGCGTGCTGCTGGGCGGCGAGCGCTTGCAGAGCCGCCCCGTCGAGGAGGCTGAGCTGGCCGCCCTGTGCCAGCGCGACGATGCCACCGGCCGCGCCTATCGCACCGCCCGGGAGCTCATCGACACCCAGGGCGAGCTGATCCGCGCCAAGTTTCCGCCGCTCAATCGCTGCCTGACCGGCTACGACCTGGCCCACCTGCGCGAGGATGACGGCCGCCTCAACCTCAATAGCCTGCTGTGCGGGGCCGAGGGCTCCCTGGGCTTCCTTAACGAGGCGGTGCTGAACGTGCTGCCGATTCCCCGGCACTCGACCCTGGTCAATGTGCGCTACGCCGGCTTCATGGACGCCCTGCGCGACGCCAAGGCGCTGATGGCGAGTTCCGCCCGCCCCACCTCCATCGAGACGGTGGACGACCGGGTCTTGATGCTGGCCATGCAGGACTTCGTCTGGGATAGCGTGGCGGAGTTCTTCCCCGGCGGCGAGACGGCGGTCCGCGGCATCAACCTGGTGGAGTTCAACGACGACGACCCGGCGCGGCTGGCCGAGCGGGTCGCGGCCTTCTGCCGCCACCTGGAAGCCGACACCAGCGTCCAACGCCTGGGCTACACCCTGGCCGAGGGGCGCGCCGCCATCCAGCGAGTCTACGGCATGCGCAAGCGCGCCGTGGGCCTGCTGGGCAATGCCAAGGTGGATGAAAAGGGCGAGAAGCGCCCCATCCCCTTCGTCGAGGACACCGCGGTGCCGCCGGAGCACCTGGCGGACTTTATCGCCGAGTTCCGCGCGGCCCTCGACGCCCGCGGCCTGGCCTACGGCATGTTCGGCCATGTCGACGCCGGGGTGCTGCACGTGCGCCCAGCCATCGATATGAAGGACCCCGAGCAGGAGCGGCTGATCCGCGAGGTCTCCGACGAGGTGGCCGAGCTGACCCATCAGTACGGCGGCCTGCTGTGGGGCGAGCACGGCAAGGGCGTGCGCTCGGAGTACGCCCCCAAGTTCTTCGGCGAGCTCTACCCCAGCCTGCAACGGGTCAAGGCCGCCTTCGACCCGCATAACCAGTTGAACCCCGGTAAGATCGCCACGCCGCTTTCTATCCCGCCCGACGCCGCGGGTACTGCTTCCAACCCGCCCGACGCCGCGGGTACTGCTTCCACCCCGCCCGACGCCGCGGGCCAGGCGTCTAACGCCACGGCCCATACCCCGGCGGAGCCGGTCAAGCTGGTCGATCCGGGCCTGCTGACCATCGATGGGGTGACCACCCGCGGCCAGCTCGACCGCCAGATCGACGAGCGGGTCTGGCAGGCCCATGACGCCGCCGTCTACTGCAACGGCAACGGCGCCTGCTACAACTACGACCCCAACGACGCCATGTGCCCCTCCTGGAAGGGCACCCGTGAGCGGGTCCACTCCCCCAAGGGCCGCGCCAGCCTGATGCGCGAATGGCTGCGCCGCCAGGGCCAGGCCGGGGTCGACGTGGTCGACGAGGCCGAGCGGGCCCGCCGGGGCGGCTGGTTGGGCGGCGTGGCGCGCCTGCCAAAGCGCACCCTCAACACCCTGCGCCGGCGCCGGGAGGACGACTTCTCCCACGAGGTCTATGACGCCATGGCCGGGTGTCTGGCGTGTAAGTCCTGCGCCGGGCAGTGCCCGATCAAGGTCAATGTGCCGCAGTTCCGCAGCCAGTTCCTCGAGCTCTACCACGGCCGCTACCTGCGCCCGCTGCGCGACTACCTGATCGGCGGCCTGGAGTTTCTGGTGCCGACGCTCTCGCGCATCGCCCCGCTCTACAACGCCGCCCTGGGCAATCGCCTGGTGGATCGCCTGCTGGCCGGGCCCATCGGCATGGTGGACAGCCCGCGGCTGTCCCGGGCCAGCCTCAAGAAGCAGCTGGCCGCCTGGGGCGTCGCCGAGGCCACCCCCACCTCGCTGGGGCTGCTCACCGAGGCGCAGAAGGCGCGCAGCGTGATCATCGTCCAGGACGCCTTCACCAGCCACTTCGAGGCCCAGTTGGTAATGGACATCGTCGAGCTGCTCTCGCGTCTCGATATCAAGGTCTTCGTGGCGCCCTTCGCCCCCAACGGCAAGCCGCTCCACGTCCAGGGCTTCATGGGCGCCTTCCAGCGCACCGCCGAGACGCAGGCCCGGCGCCTGCGCGGCCTGGCCGAGTTCGGCGTGCCCCTGGTGGGCATCGATCCGGCCATGACCCTCACCTACCGCCAGGAGTACGTCAAGGCGCTGGGCGAGGAGGCCGTGCCCGAGGTGCTGCTGCTCCAGGAGTGGCTGGTGGCTCACTCGACACACTGGGCAGCGAACCTGGCGCCGGACCAGCGGCCCAACGCCGAGGCAGCGACAGATCCCGGCTACAAGCTGCTCTCCCACTGCACCGAGGCCACCAATGCCCCGGGCAGCCCCAAGGCCTGGCAGCGGCTCTTCGCCGCCTTCGGCCTGGAACTGGAGCTGGTCGACACCGGCTGCTGCGGCATGTCCGGCACCTACGGCCACGAGGCCCGCAACCTCGCCACCTCCAAGACCATCTACGGCCTCTCCTGGCAGGGGCTGGTGGAAGACGAGGCCAACCAGGGGCGCCTGCTGGCCACCGGCTACTCCTGCCGCAGCCAGGTCAAGCGCCTCTCCGACCGGCGCCTACCCCACCCGCTGCAGGGGCTGCTCGCGGTGCTGAAACAGCAAGGCTGAAGTAAAAAATGCCCCCATCACCGGTATCGGTGATGAGGGCATTCCCTCCAGGAGGCGAGCATGAACCGCACCCTGATCCTGATCGGACTCTTGATCGTCGCCATCGGCCTGCTCTGGCCCTGGCTCTCCAAGCTGCCGTTCGGCCAGCTCCCCGGCGATATCGCCATCCGCCGCGAGAACGCCTCCTTTTACTTCCCCCTCACCACCATGATCCTGATCAGCCTGGTGTTCTCGGCGATTCTCTGGCTATTCAATCGTTAGGATGACGCGCCATCCTATGTCATCACCCACTCCGACTGTCCTGTGTTGGCGTCCAACTGTTCGTCATGAATAACGAAGCCATGCTTCCGGTAAAACTCGACGCTGGGCCGGTTCGCCTGATAGACGGTCAACGTCAGGCCCTCGCATCGCTGCTTGGCGTCCTCGATCAAGGCCGCGAGCCAGATATCCAGTACCCGATCGATATCGATGGCCTGAAATTTTCGAATCACCGACTTCCATCCTTCGAAAATTGACCGTGTGGGCTTCCGCCACCACCAACCGCTACCTGCTTGATACCGCTGGGTTCACTGACATTCAACTGCCCCCATGACTGGGAAACCTGCGGAAAAGACGAAGCAAACCACCGCTACCGGCAGTTCTCGCACGCCCCATGCAAGCTAAAAATTGCCGTCTGAGCGACTTGCGAACGCCTGAGCTCAGATGCGTTTGAGGCGACGCCCGCTTTTGCGGCAGCAAAAGTGGGTGGCGAGTCAAACGTCACCTGCAGCAAATTGTTATGTGTGTGTTTCCAAGTAATTTTCTGCGATTTGCCAAAGAGTTTTTCCGCTGGAATGCACCCAATGCCAGTTGCCATTGACTCCCCCTGGATCTTTCTTATCTGGATGAAGCTCTTTGAAAATCATCCACGTTAGCGCCGAGATGGAATACTCCTGACCATCCTTTTCCCACCGTACGGCATCGCTCTGACCCAACTTGCCTGTGATAACAGCCTTGAACGTTGGATCGTTAGGATCGAAGGTGGCATGGCTCGGCAAGCCGAACTCAAGTGTCAATTGATCTTCCGCTGCAACCAAGGCGTTTTCAATGAGGATTTTCATCGTCTTAGGTCGATTTTTGCGGACAGACAATTCCTTTACCTCTTCCTTCCGCTTGATATCGATCAGGTACTGCCTCGCCTCTTCAAGAGGTATGACGACCTTGGGCACGATGACGACCTGAGGTCCAACCTGATATGGGGTGATTTTTACGCAGCTGATATCGATGTCGGATTCACGCAGCCACAACACGGTTGCAGTAATTTCTTGAGAAAACCCCTCAGAACAAAGAATTATTCGAGGTTTATTGGAAAGCTCTACGAACGAGTCAGACTCTACAAACTCAACGATCTGATCTTTTGCCTCACCCTCGGAAAGGACTTCACCGTCGTATTTCTTGCGATATGCAATGTAGTAAGGCAAGAGAACCTCAACCGTCATTGAAGAAACCATTGCGGCGTATCGGATTGCCTGGAGGTCAGCATACCCAGCAGCGGAATCTCTTTTCAGCTCTACGACGACAAGGTTGCCTGACCGATCAAGGGCAAGCACATCCAACCGATCATTACTGTTCGAGAACCGATCGAATTCAATGCTCACGATCAGCAAATTCTCACCCAGAAGCTCTGGATTGGAACGAACCCATTCCTCAATGTGCTTTCGCTCCCAGATGTTCAGGCTGGTAAAGCTGCTCGGCAGTATCTTCTGTGCTTCACCGAGGTTTTCCGAAACCGAAAAGATCACAGTGTTCTCCAAAACACATAACGCCTACCATAAACGGCGCGAGGAACGAGCGTCCGGCGACCGCAGGGAGCGAATTTAATGGCCTTGTTATGCGTTGACAGCATCTGTTCTGACCTTGGTTCTGGTGTAGTTGATTGGCGGATACTCACCGTGATTTTGAAAGTACCACCACAAGAACTGCCCTTCAGCACCAAGCAAGGTATCGCCAAATCTCCGGTAATCACAAAAAGCTATCTCAATCGACCCATAATTTTTTATTATTATGTCAAATTTAAGCTTGTTCGCCTTCGAAGTGGCATGCAGGTTTGCATGGCGAAAGTATCTAGCTTTGAAGCTCGTTTTTGTTTGGCCGATATAAAGAATCCTACTCTCTCCATTTAGACGAGGCACAGGCTTTGAAGACAAGAAAAAATAAATTATGTTTTTTTCCTGTGCAGCAGCTTTTGATCCATAGACATTTTCAAAGGCGGACTTTGAAAGCTCATTAATTTGACCCGGTAGACGATCAAATCCGCACACCAGAGATGACAGTTCATCCTTTGTAATCAAGCCTAATACTCCACACTAAGAGAGGTTGACCCGTCAGGCAACCATTCGATATTTAAACCACCATCACCAAAACGTACAACACCTTCTTTTTTCGGCAGTTCATTACATTGGGCTCGATACTGAATAAAGTTATCAAGCAATTCTATAAGGTGAACTTTGAACCCTGACCCGGTAGCCTGCTCAAAAATATCGTCTTCAACCGTCCAGCGAGTGCCGCTCAAGCGATCCTCATTATCTTCCGCACAGAAAACCACTTTGCCATTTGCTTTCACAACCTCTGGGTATTGCTTGGCAAGCATGGCAAGGCGAGTAGCTTCAAAGTCTTGATAAAAATTTGGCATATTTTTTCCTTTGACTCGTTATTCTTTCAGGTTGCGTCGTAGGGCCGCACAACTCCGCCAACACGCGCGTATTTTTTGTGGAGCCGCAGGCGGAACGAAAAATACGTCGCGGTAATTGGCCTTATTATGCGTATAGTCACTGCCCATTTGCGATTGCCTGCTTAATAATGGGGGCTACTGTTTCCGGTGATATACCGCGCTCTTTGCAATACTTTGACTGAAGCCAAACAGATAATTCTTTTTGGCCCTTGCTCGCATTACAACCACGACAGCATAGCGCAATATTTTCCCTGGTTATTATTTTTGCATCATTGATGATGTGCTCCCAGCTTGCGGATTGCTTGGCTGACTCTTTTGGCGGTAGAAACTCTTGATTGCAGTACACGCAGACTTTATCCCGCTCACGAACTTCCGCCTCCAGCCATGATGGAATATTCCAATTATTTGCCATGATCAACCTTACGCATAACAGGTATTAGGCGGCGCGTTCTATGATTGGATCAACGTGCCGGCACGTTCGTCCGACAAATATAGCCTACCACTATTTGCCTAACCAATTGATTTTAAAATCAACTAATTATAGCTCGGCCACCTATGCAGGATTCGCGTGCTTGCGCGTTTTGCCAGAGCCAATAATACTGTATGCATATCCATGCACCAAGAGGACAGACGTATGGATACGCACAACAGGCCCCCGAAGCTGATGGACCGGGTGAAGGCCACCATGAGGGTGAAGCGCTATAGCCTGCGAACAGAGAAGACCTACTGCTACTGGATTCGCTACTTCATTCGCTTCCACGGCCTACGGCACCCCGCCGGCATGGGAGCTCCTGAGGTCAAGGCCTTTCTTGAACACCTCGCGGTAGAACGCCATGTGGCGGCGGCCACCCAGAATCAGGCATTGAATGCGCTGGTCTTTCTCTATCGCCAGGTGCTCGAGCAGCCGCTGGGGGATATCGGTGAGTTCTCCCGGGCCAAGCGGCCTCACCGCTTACTTGTCGTATTGTCCCACGATGAAGTAATGCGAGTTCTAGGCTAAATGAAGGTAGAGAGCCCGGGCACGCTACCGCCCCTACCCTGCATCTTACGATGGCGGCCGCCATCCATGCGGTAGTTCCCGTGTGCTTGTTATTATCCTTCTAACCGCCTCAGCAGTCTTAGGGATTGAGAGTAAGCAAGGGGAGTGGGAGATGCAAAGGTGGGGGGTTGGTGATTTCAGGAAGTGCGGGGTGGTATTGGCTAAAGCCAGCCCCAATAGAGGCGCCTGACGGCGCCAATCGCGAGCTGAAGCTGGCTCCTACAACACCGGATGGCACTGGCAAAGGCGCCTAAAACGCCGATCGCCGGCTAAAGCCTGCTCCTACAACACCAACAGAGGCACCTGACGGCGCCAATCGCGCGGAGAATCCGCGCTCCTACAGAACTGTGATTCCGGAAACAAAAATCCCGGGCGGCGTGGGCCGTCCGGGGTTGGGTAGGGCGTGACGAACTTAGAAGAACAGTTGCTTCAGGGCGTCGCCGGGGCTGGGTTGGCGCATAAAGGCCTCGCCGACCAGGAAGCCATGGACGGCCTTCTCGCGCATGCGGGTCACGTCGTCGCGGGTGTGGATGCCGGACTCGGTGATCACGGTGACCTCGTCGGGGATCTGCGCCAGCAGCTCGAAGGTGGTCTCGAGACGGGTGTCGAAGGTGTGCAGGTCGCGGTTGTTGATGCCGACCATGGTCAGGTCGAGGCGCAGGGCGCGCTCCAGTTCGTTGGCATCGTGCACTTCGACCAGCACGTCCATGCCGAGGGCCCGGGCCTGCTGGTAGAGGTCGGCCATGCGCGCGTCGTCCAGGGCGGCGACGATCAGCAGGATGCAGTCGGCGCCGATGGCGCGGGCCTCGCTCACCTGGTAGCCGTGGGTGATGAAGTCCTTGCGGATCACCGGCAGCTCGCAGGCCTCCCGGGCGTCGATCAGGAAGTCCTCGTGACCCTGGAAGAAGTCGGCGTCGGTGAGTACCGAGAGGCAGGCGGCGCCGGCGGCGGCGTAGTCGGCGGCGATCTCGGCGGGCCGGAAGTCCTCGCGAATCACGCCTCGGGAGGGCGAGGCCTTCTTGATCTCGGCGATGATTCCGGGCTCGCCACGCTCGATGCGGCGTTCCAGGGCCGTGACGAAGCCCCGCGGGGCGCTCTGGCGCTCGGCCAGGACCAGCAGGTCGCGTTCGGCCACGGCGCGGCTGCGCTCTTCGACTTCCTCTTCCTTGCGGGCGAGGATACGGGCCAGGATGGTGGGCAGTTGGGTGGTCATCTCTCGTTTCCTCACCCCGCGAAGACGCGGGAAAAATCGGCCAGTTCCTTGAGTTTCTCCAGCGGCAGCTTGGAGTCCTGGGCGTCCTGGGCCATGGCCACGCCCTCCTTGAGGGTATCGGCCACGTCGGCGGCATAGAGGGCGGCGCCGGCATTGAGGGCGACGATATCCGCCGCGGGCCCCTCCCCGACCAGGGCCTCCTTGACCAGGCGCAGGCTGTCCTCGGCGGTCAGTACCTTGAGGGGCTCCAGCGACTGGCGCTCGATGCCAAACTCCTCGGGAGTGATGGTGTACTCGCGGATCTCGCCGTCCTTGAGCTCGGCGATGCGCGTCGGCGCGGCCAGGGAGATCTCGTCCAGGCCATCCTCGGCGTGGGCCACCAGCACATGGCGACTGCCCAGGCGCTTGAGCACCTCGGCCATCACCGGCACCAGCTCCGGCTGGTAGACGCCCAGCACCTGGTTGGGGGCGCCGGCGGGGTTGGTCAGGGGCCCCAGGATATTGAACAGGGTACGCACGCCCATCTCGCGGCGCGGGCCGATGGCGTGGCGCATCGCCTTGTGATGCATGGGCGCGAACATAAAGCCCACCCCCACCTGGTCGATGCAACGCGCCACCTGCTCGGCGTTGAGCTCCAGGGCAATGCCGGCCACGGCGAAGAGGTCGGCGCTCCCGGAGGAGGACGAGACGCTACGGTTGCCGTGCTTGGCCACATGGGCGCCGCCGGCCGCCGCCACGAAGCTGGAGGCGGTGGAGACATTGAAGAGGTTGGCACCATCGCCGCCGGTGCCGACGATATCGACGACGTTCTCGGCCTGGACCGTCACCGGGATCATCAGCTCGCGCATCACCTGGGCCGCGGCGCTGATCTCTTCCGGGGTCTCGCCCTTCATGGAGAGGCCGATCAGCAGGCCGCCGATCTGGGCGTCGGTGGCCTCGCCGGTCATGATGGCGCGCATTACCGCGTAGGTCTGGTCGAAACTCAGGTGACGGCCCCGCATCACCGCATCGATCGCTTCTCGCATCTGCATCGTTGGGTCTCCTTGCGATCCGCGGCGCTTAGCCACGCTTGAGGAAGTTGGCCAGCAGCTCGTGCCCCTGGCGGGTAAGAATCGACTCGGGGTGAAACTGCACCCCCTCCACGTCCAGGGTCTTGTGACGCAGGCCCATGATCAGCCCCGGGGTGACGTCATCGTCGTCCACCCAGGCGGTCACTTCCAGGCTCTCGGGCAGGCTCTCGGCGGCCACCACCAGGGAGTGGTAGCGGGTCACCTCCAGGGGGTCCGCCAGGCCCTCGAAGACGCCATGGTTATGGTGGCGTACCAGCGAGGTCTTGCCGTGCATCACCTGGGGGGCGCGTACCACCTCACCGCCATAGACCTGGCCGATGGCCTGGTGGCCCAGGCAGATGCCGAGGATCGGCAGCTTGCCGGCGAAGTGACGAATCACCTCCAGGGAGATGCCCGCCTCGTTGGGGGTGCAGGGCCCGGGGGAGATGACGATATGACTCGGCGCCAGGGCCTCGATCTCCTCGAGGGTGATGGCGTCGTTGCGGTGGGTGATCACCTCGGCCCCCAGCTCGGCCAGGTACTGCACCACGTTGTAGGTAAAGCTGTCGAAATTGTCGATCATCAGCACGGACATGGCGTTATGGTCCTGTTCTTTGGCGTGTGTCCAGTTGGCTTGGGAAAGCTTACCCGGGGTGACCCAGATCATCCTCGGTATTGTTTCGCCAGCCGTGCAGGAAGCCCAGACACAAAAATGCCGCCCTGCAGGCGGCATCGTCATTCAAGACACGAGGGTGCCGCCCCACCTCAGGAGCGCCACCACTGGCTCGAATGCATATGATCTGGAGTCTTCATGCCGGCTATGTTGCGGCCGGGGCGGCGAGCTGTCAAGGCGCCCGCCGGGACGCCAGGGCGAAGCCGAGCAGTCCGACCACCGGACCGGGAACCAACAGCCAGGCGGCATCCAGGCCGATGCGCTCGAACAGGGCCGTGGTGGCCGCGATCGAGACCACGGTAATGGAAAAACCGATGGAGTTCTGCATCGCCAGGGCCGCCCCGACCAGCGCCGGCGGGCAGGCCTTCGCCGACAGGGCGGAGAACTGCGGCGAATCGGCCACCACCGTCGCCCCCCACAGCAGCAGCAGCAGGCCAACGGCCGGGGCCGACAGCTCTCGCCAGTAGAGGGCGAAGCCCAGGGCACAGGCACCGGACGACGCCAGGGCCGCCAGCGCCACCCGGGCGCTGCCGACGCGCCGGGACAGTGCCCCGCCGATCAGGCAGCCCAACGCCCCGACGGCGATAATGGCAAACGCCAGGCCCGACACCCCGAGCCCGGGGTACTGGCCGGCCAGGGGCGTATGCAGCACCAGCAGCGGCACCACCGTCCAGAAGGCGTAGAGCTCCCACATGTGCCCGAAGTAGCCCCAGGCGGCGGCGCGGAAGCGCGGGATCCTGAAGGCCTCGAAGACGCTCGGTCGCCGTTCCGCCCCGCGACTCGCCGAGGCGCCCCTTCCCCGGGGCAGATGGGGCCCATCCCCCAGGCGATGGATCAGCAGCGCCCCCAGCAGGGCGAGCGCCGAGGAGGCGAGGAGGATCCACTGCCAGGGCCAGTCGCTCCCCACCTCACGCAGCAGGTGCGGCAGGGCCGTGCCGAGGGTCAGCATGGCGACCAGCTGCGCCAGCGCCGCGCCGGTGCGCTCGGGCGCCCAGCCGACGATCAGCTTCATGCCCATGGGATAGATGCCCGCCAGGCAGACGCCGACCAGAAAGCGCAAGGCCAGGCCACTGGCCAGCCCCTCCGCGAACCCGGCGAAGGCGGCATTGAAGAGCGCCCCGGCGATGGCGCTGGCGACGAAGATCCGACTGGCCCGATAGCGATCCGCCAGGCCGGCGACCACCAGGGTCAGGGTGCCGAGAATAAAGCCCGCCTGCACCGCACTGGTCAGCCAGCCGATATCCGCGGCACTGGCCTGCCAGGCATGCCGCAGGCCGGGCGCCACGCCGTTGGCGCTGAACCACAGCGAGGTCCCGAACAGTTGAGCGATGGCGATCGTCGCGACCGCCCCGCCCCCTCGCCGGGCGGGACGATCCGCCCTCCCGGAATCCTGCGCGCTCACCCTCATCGACTCCCCCGTCACCGGTCAGCGGCCATGATACGGCGCGCGCTCGCGCGCCGTCGAGGCGCCCGGCGGTCGTGCCGGCCCCGGCTTCGTGGCAGAATTCGCCCATGACCGAGACACCCTCCTTCTGCGGCCCCCTGGCGATCCAGCGGCCCTTCGACCTTGCCGACGCCTGCCTGGTAGCGACCCGCTTTGCCGCCGAGGCCCTGACCGCCGACGCCTTCGCGACGGCCGGCATCGCCCTGCCCTCGCGTCTGGCGGCGGCGGCCGCCAAGCGCCGGGCGGAGTTTCTCGCCGGGCGCCTGTGCGCCCGTCAGGCGCTCTGGCAGTTGGACGGTCGCTGGCAGGCCCCGGAACTGGGCGAGGACCGCGCCCCGCGCTGGCCGCAGGGCTGCGTCGGCAGCATTACCCACGCCCATGGCTGGGCCGCGGCCCTGGTGGCGCCACGCTCGGCCTACCATAGCCTGGGACTCGACGCCGAGCGGTGGCTCGACGACGCGGAGGCCACGCGCCTGGCGCGCCGGGTGCTGACCCCGGCGGAGCGGGCGCGCCTCCCCGCCGACGAGGCGGCGCTCGCGGTCACCCTGACCTTCTCCCTCAAGGAGAGCCTGTTCAAGGCCCTCTACCCACTGGTCGGCCGGCGCTTCTACTTTCCCGATGCCGAGCTGCTGAGCTGGCACCCCGATGGCCGGGCCCGGCTGCGCCTGCTGACCGACCTTAGCCCGGCCTGGCCCGCCGGCCGCGAGCTGGACGGCCACTTCTGCCACTGGCAGGGTCGGCTGCTTAGCCTGGTGACGATTCCCGCCCGACGACCCGATCACTGACCCCGGCAACAGCCCGTTTCTACTTCCCCATGCATCATCCGCCGCCCCGCATGGCGCGGCTTGTCAGGCCACGCTCGGCCGCATATGATAACGCTTATCAAGTGCATGAGAAGTGGATAATCAATGCCTTCCGCCACCTCGTATCGGCCACGCATCCTGGTGATCGAAGATGACCGCACCCTCAATGGCCAGATCGCCCGCCTGCTCGAGGACAAGGGCTATCGCACCCAGCAGTGCTACGAGGGTGAAGGCGGGCTGCTCTCGGCCCTCGGCCAGGGCTTCGACCTGATCCTGCTCGACGTGCTGCTGCCCCGGCTGAATGGCTTCGAGGTGCTCAAGCGGCTGCGCAAGACCCGCCAGACCCCGGTGATGATGCTCACCGCCTGCGGCGCCGAGGAAGAGCGCATCCGCGGCTACCGTCGCGGCGCCGACGACTACCTGCCCAAGCCCTTCGGTTTCACCGAGCTGCAGCTGCGCATCGAGGCGCTGTTGCGCCGCACCCTGGGCCACATCGACCAGCGCGCCGACCCGGACGAGCTCTGCGTCGGCCCCCTGAGGCTGGCACGCGGCGACCTGGCGGTGCACTACGCCGACGCCGCCATCCCCCTGACGCCGATCCAGTTCCGCCTGCTCTGGGTACTGCTGCTTCACCAGGGCGAGGTGCTCAGCAAGCCCTACCTCTACCAGCTGGTGCTGGAGCGGGAATTCAGCCGCTACGACCGCAGCCTGGACATGCACCTGAGCCGGGTACGCCGCAAGCTGGTGGAGGCCGGCATGGCGGCGGATCGCCTGCAGACCGTCCACGGCAAGGGTTACTGTTTCCTGTGAATCGCCGCCTGTTCTGGAAACTCTGCGGTCCCCTGGCGCTGGGCACCCTGGCGCTGGTCTGGGTGATCACCTTCCTCGGCGCCGAGACCGAGCAGCAGATGAGCTTTATCGCCGAGCGCCATCAGCAGACCCTCAGGCAGTGGGGCGCCACCGCCGAGCGCCTCCATGTGGCCGGCGACGAGGCGGCCCTGGCCGACTGGCTGGAGGCCTTGCAGGCCCGCGAGGAGACCTGGGCGGCGGTGGTGCGCTCCGATATCCGCCCCCTGGCCGGCAGCGAACTCTCGGCACAGTTCCGGGAAGGCTTCCGCCTGGGCCGTCACGTGGAGTGGAAGATCCACCTCTACTTCGCCGACAACCCCATCATGGACCTCACCTTCGCCGACGGGCGGACCCACTTCCTGATCACCCTGCCCCGGCGCATGCGCCCCGGCGGCCACCTCCCCGAGGTCAAGCTGGCCCTCAAGGTGGCCCTGCCGCTGGCGGTGCTGATGCTGCTCTCGGTGGTAATCTATCGCCACCTGATGCACCCGCTGCGCCAGCTGGAGCTGGCCACCCGGGCATTCAGCGAGGGCAACCTGGGGGTGCGGGTGCGCGCCCTGCTGGGCAACCGCAACGACGAGTTGACCGCCCTGGCGGCTACCTTCGATCGCATGGCCGAGCGCACCGGCGAGCTGATCCTCACCCAGCGCCGGCTGATCGCCGACCTCTCCCACGAACTGCGCACGCCCCTGACCCGTATCGACATGGCGCTGAGCTGCGTGGAGGAGGGCATCGAGACCCAGCACTTCCTGCCGCGCATCCGCCGCGAGTGCCGGCTGATGCGTGCCCTGGTGGAGGACACCCTGACCCTGGCCTGGCTGGAGAACGAGAAGCCGAGCCTCGACCAGGACAGCCTCGACCTCACCGACCTGCTCGACAGCGTGATCGACGACGCCCGCTACGAGTACCCCGACCACCGGCTGGACGCCGAGCTCCCCGCCCAGGCGGCGATCCACGGCAGCAGCCAGCGGGCCCTGGCCCAGGCGGTGGAGAACGTGATCCGCAACGCCTGCCACTACACCCCCGCGGGAGGCCGGGTGCGGGTCGCCCTGAGCGCCGAGGCGCAGGGCTACCGGCTGGACGTCGACGACCAGGGCCCCGGGGTGCCCGATGACCAGCTCGAGCGCATCTTCCAGCCCTTCTACCGCACCGCCCAGGCCCGCGACGACAAGCCCGACGGCCATGGCCTGGGGCTGGCCCTGGCGCACCGCCAGTTGGAAGCGGTGGGCGGCTGGGTGCGTGCCGAGAACCGCCCCGCGGGGGGGCTGCGCATGACGCTGTGGTTCCCGGCGACTCGTTCCATCGCCGAGGCGTAACAAATGTAAAAGCGGTTCACATCCGCGGCGGGGTAAACAAGAATGCGCCACAAATGAGAATTCATATCACGCAGAGGAGCCATCATGTCCCCCGCCCCGCGCTTTCCCCGCCACCCCCTGTGCCTGGCCATCGCCC
>NZ_BRCY01000036.1:0-32096 GCF_023708045.1 Halomonas sp. NCCP-2165 | reverse complement strand
ATAGCTCTGCCAGGCGTGGCTCATGGTCGTGCTCCTCGTGGGGCGGTTCGGGGTGGCTGGGGGTGGCTGCCGGGGCGCAGGATACGGGTGTCCACGTCATGGATATCGCGCAGGCCGCATAGCGCCAGGGTGGTATCCAGCTCCTTGTGGATGATCCGCAGGCACTCCTCGACGCCCTCCTGGCCCAGGGCCCCCAGCCCATAGAGGAAGGCGCGGCCGATATAGGCGCCCTTGGCGCCGAGGGCCAGGGCCTTGAGCAGGTCCTGGCCGGAGCGGATGCCGCCGTCCAGGTGCACCTCGCAGCGGCTGCCCACGGCGGCGACGATGGCCGGCAGGGCGCGGATGCTGGACGAGGCGCCATCCAGCTGGCGGCCGCCGTGGTTGGAGACGACGATGGCATCGGCGCCGGCGGCCACCGCCTGCTCGGCGTCTTCCGGCTCGAGGATGCCCTTGATCACCAGCTTGCCGCCCCAGCGTTCCTTGATCCAGGCGACGTCGTCCCAGCTCAGGCTGGGGTCGAACTGGCCGGCGGTCCATTTGGCCAGCTCGCCCAGGTCGGTAGCGTCCTGCACATGGCCGGCCAGGTTGCCGAAGGTGCGTCGCCGGGTGCGTGCCATGCCCAGGCACCAGCGCCACTTGGTGGCCAGGTCGAGCAGGTTGCGGGGCGTGGGGCGCGGCGGCACCGTCAGGCCGTTGATGATGTCCTTGTGGCGCTGGCCGAGGATCTGCAGGTCGGCGGTCAGCACCAGGGCCGAGCAGCCCGCCGCCTTGGCGCGATCGATCAGCCGGCCGATGAAGCCCCGGTCGCGCATCACATAGAGCTGGAACCAGAAGGGGCGCGAGGTGTGTTCGGCGACGTCCTCGATGGAGCAGATGCTCATGGTGGAGAGGGTGAATGGCACGCCGAAGGCCTCGGCGGCGCGGGCGGCGAGGATCTCGCCGTCGGCGTGCTGCATGCCGGTCAGGCCGGTGGGGGCCAGGGCCAGCGGCAGGCTCACCCGCTCGCCGAGCATCTCGCTGGCCAGGCGGCGATCGCTCATGTCCACCATCACCCGCTGGCGCAGCCCGATGGCGGCGAAGTCGTCGCCATTGGCCCGGTAGGTACTCTCGGTCCAGGCGCCGGAGTCCACGTAGTCGTAGAACATCTTCGGCACCCGGCGTCGTGCCAGGCGCTGCAGGTCGTCGATGCAGGTGATGGTCGGCATGGTCGGGGCCTCCCTGGCCTCAGTGGATAAAACGCGCGTAGAGGTAGCCTAGCGAGAGCAGCACCAGGGCGGCGATGGCCAGCAGGCTCCAGGCATTGATCAGCCGCGAGGGGCGCAGCTCCGCGGGCACGCTGGCGCCATTGGCGGTGAAGTGGTTGAGGGTCGCCAGGATGGGGCTGATCAGGAAGGCCACCACCATCACGAAATCCATGAACAGGCGGAAGCTGCCCATCAGGGTGAAGAGGATCAGGATGGCCAGCAGCGATAGCCCGAGCATGGCGATCAGGTAGGGGCGGCTGCCCTCGACCCGACGGGTCTCCTCCTCGATGCCGTCGGGGCGGATGATGGCATGGTAGGCGGCGGTCAGCATGCGCGGGAAGCCGTCCAGCACGGTGAGCAGGGTGGTCAGCATCACCGTGAAGGCGGAGATGCCCACCACGAAGCCGCTCCATTCGCCCAGGGTCGAGGTGTAGAGGCCGATCACCTGGCTGGCGAAGCCCACGGCGCCGTCGGCGGGGGTAATGCCCTGGCTGTGCATGACCCCGGCGCCCATGATCACGAAGCAGGCGGCGAGGATGGCGGCGCCGATGTAGCCGATATCGAAGTCGACCTTCTCCGCCTCGGTGTCGCAGCGCTCGCCGCGGGCCTTGTTGCGGGCCTCCGACCACAGGGAGTTCATGATCGCCAGGGTGATGTCCGAGGGCATCAGGCCGAGCACCGCTACCAGGGTCACCAGGGTGGCGGCGCTGAACAGCGGCGAGGCGGCGGTGGCCGGATAGAGGCTCCACTCCACCATGGGCAGCGCCGCCAGGGTGGCCAGCAGGGTGGTCAGGCTGAGGATGCCGATAAATACCTTGTTGACCCAGTCCAGCATCCGGTAACCGCCGGTATAGGTGAGCAGGCAGCCGCCGGCGATCAGCACCACGGCGATGGTCGGGGCGCCGAGGCTAAGCGACAGCAGGCTGCCGGCCAGCCCCGCCGTGGTGATGGCGATGGCGGCGATGATGATGGCCAGCACCGGCAGCTGCACCAGGGCGAAGAGCGCCACCACCGTCTTGCCGAAGGTCTGGCGGTAGCCCTCGATCAGCGACTTGCCGGTGACGCTGACATAGAAGGGGCCGAAGAAGAAGGCGGGGTACTTGATCAGGATCGCCAGCAGGATAAAGCCCAGCAGGCCGATGCCGTACTCGGCGCCGGCGCGGGTCGACTGCACCACATGGGAGGTGCCGATGGCGGCGCCGGCGAACAGGAAGCCGGGGCCGAGGGCCGCCAGGTACTTGGCATAGGTGGAACGGGGCGGCGCACTGGTCGTCGCGGTGGGGGAGGGTCGGGTCATGGCGTGCTCCTCGGGGGCCTTATTGTTGGTTTAGGTGAGGCCTTGTCGGCTGCTATGTTGTCTAACCAACATAATCCATAAATAGTCTTTCCTTGGGGAATCCCGTGTCAAATTATCCGGCGGCCTGTCCGGCGGCCATCCTTATGACTGCGGGCAAGAGATGAGTTTTATATCATAAATACAGAACGTTATATGGATGTTTCGGGCGTGGTTTGGCGGCCTATACTTTGGTCGAGAGGGACCGGCCTCTGCCCCGGGGTCGACCCGAACTGGGCGCGGTAGCCCGGCCGGGCCGGGGCGGTATCGGGGCTGGATTTTGCGTGTATGCGGGAGTATAAGGTTGCTTAGACAACATTATTGGCGCCTCGAATACCGCCGCTGAAGCGGGCCGAGGCATTCGATTGGAGCCCGCCATGACCGCCACTCCCCAGGCCGAGGCCCGCATGACAGCGCAGTTCCTGCAGGCGCTGGTCGCCTGTCTGCCCGCCGAGGGACTGGTCCTCGACGAGGCCGGACGTCGCGCCTACGAATGTGATGCCCTGACCCTGTTTCGCCGCCTCCCCGGGGTGGTAGCGATCCCCGAGGAGATCGCGCAGGTCCAGGCGATACTGCTCCTCTGTGATGACTATGGCGTGCCGGTGGTGGCACGAGGTGCCGGGACCGGCCTCTCCGGGGGTGCCCTGCCCCACGCCGAGGGGGTGCTGCTCAATCTGTCGCGGCTCGACGCCACCCTGGAGATCGATCCGGACCGGCGCCTGGCCCGGGTCGGCGCCGGGGTGCGTAACCTGGCGATCTCCCAGGCCGCCGCTCCCCATGGCCTCTACTTCGCTCCCGATCCCTCCTCCCAGGTGGCCAGCACCCTGGGCGGCAATATCGCCGAGAACGCCGGCGGCGTGCACTGCCTCAAGTACGGTCTGACGGTGAATAACGTGGTGGCCGCCACCCTGATCACCATCGACGGCGAGCGGCTGACCCTGGGCTCGCCCCTGGGCGAGGCGCCGGGACTCGACCTCCTGGCGCTGATTCATGGCTCCGAGGGGCTGCTGGGGGTGGTGGTGGAGGCCTGGGTCGAGCTACTGCCCCTGCCCCGGGACAAGCGAGTACTGCTGGCGGGCTTCGCCGAGGTGACCGATTGCGCCGAGGCGGTGGCGGCGATCATCGCCGCCGGGGTGGTGCCGGCGGGCCTGGAGCTGATGGACCGTGCCGCCGTGGTGGCGGTGGAAGAGATGGTCCAGCAGGGCTGGCCCTGTGACCTGGGCGCCCTGCTGATCTGCGAGCTGGATGGTAGCGCCGCCGAGGTGACCGCCCAGAGCGAGCGGGTGACGGCGCTGTTGAAGACGCATGGCGCCGACCACCTGGAAAGCGCCACCGATCCCGCCGAGCAAGCGCGTATCTGGTCGGTGCGCAAAGCCGCCTTCCCGGCCATTGCCCGCCTGGCCCCAGACACCCTGGTGATGGATGGCAGCGTGCCGCGCCGCCGCCTGGCGGCGGTATTGACCCGCATCATCGCCCTGGCCGAGGCCTATGGGCTACGCGTCTTCAATACCTTTCATGCCGGCGACGGCAATATCCACCCGGTGATCCTCTTCGACAGCCGGCTCGAGGGCGAGCCGGAGCGGGCCGAGGCCCTGGGCCAGGCGATCCTTCGGCTGTGCGTGGAGGAGGGGGGCAGCATCACCGGCGAGCACGGGGTGGGCGCCGAGAAGGTGGATGCCATGTGCGATCAGTTCTCCGCCGCCGAGCTGCGCCAGTTCGAAGCCATCAAGGCGGCCTTCGATCCGCGGGGACGGCTCAATCCGGGCAAGCTGATCCCGACCCTCAACCGCTGTGCCGAACTGGGCCACCTGCACGTCAAGGATGGTCGATTCCCCCATCCCGAGTTGCCGCGTTTCTAGGCGAGGAGAGTGTCATGCAGGAAGCGGACCTGAGCCGTGAGTTGAGCGAGCGAGTCACCGAGGCGGCGCGACGGGGCACGCCGCTGCGCCTGGTGGGAGGCAACACCAAGGCCTGGTATGGCCGCCCGGTGGCGGCAGAGCCTCTGGCCCTGGCCGGCCATCGTGGCGTGGTGGACTACCAGCCCAGCGAGCTGGTGGTACGGCTGCGCGGCGGGACCCGCTTGGCCGAGTTGGAGGCGCTGCTGGCCGCCGAGGGACAGTGGCTGGCCTGCGACCCGCCGCGCTTCGGCGCCGAGACCACGGTAGCCGGGGCCCTGGCCGCGGGCCTGGCGGGCCCGGGGCGCCCCTATCTGGGCGGGCTGCGCGATGCCGTCCTGGGGGTGACCCTGATCAATGGGCGCGGCGAGGTGGTGCGCCTGGGCGGGGCGGTAATGAAGAACGTGGCCGGCTTCGACGGCTTCCGTCCCATGGTGGGGGCCCTGGGCTCCCTGGGGGTGATCCTCGAGGTCTGCCTCAAGGTGGCCCCGCGTCCGGCGTCCCGGCGTGCCTTGGCCCTGGCGCTACCCCGTGAGGCGCTGGCCGAGCGTGCCGAGGCCTGGTGGCGAGCGGGGGTGCCCGTGGTCGGGGCGGCCCACGACGGCGAGCGGCTGCGGCTGTGCCTGGCCGGCAGCGAATCAGCGGTGGACGAGGCCGTGGCGACCCTGGGCGGCGACGAGGAGGATCCCGCCTATTGGTCGGCGCTGCGCGATCAGCGCCTGCCCTTCTTCCGCGACCCGGGGGCGCCGCTATGGCGCCTGTTGCTGCCCCCGGGGGCTCGTCCCGCCTTGCCCGGCGAGGCCCTGGTGGAGTGGGGCGGTCGCCAGTGGTGGTGGCGCGGCGAGGCGCCGGTGGAGGTGGTCTTCGCCGAGGCCGCCCGGCTGGGGGGCCAGGCCAGCCGCTGGCGCGGCGGCGACCCGAGGGCGCCGGTCTTCGCCCCCCTGGCGCCGCCCCTGTTGGCCCTGCAGCGCCGCCTCAAGGCCGCCTTCGACCCCGAGGGGCTGTTCAATCCCGGCATCCACTACCCGGAACTCTAGGAGGTTTCGCCATGCAGACCCGACTCGCCGCGCCCCTGGCGACGACCCCTCGGGGCGAGGAGGCGGAGGCGATCCTACGCCAGTGCACCCACTGCGGCTTCTGCCTGCCCGCCTGCCCCACCTACCGGCTGCTGGGCGACGAGCGCGACAGTCCCCGGGGGCGCATCTACCAGGTCAAGCAGGTGCTGGAGGGGGCTTCGGCCACCCCCGAGTTGGGGCGTCACCTGGATCGCTGCCTGACCTGCCGGGCCTGCGAGAGCGCCTGCCCGGTGGGGGTGCCTTACCATCGCTTGGCGGACTTGGGGCGGGAGATCGTCGCCGAGCAGGCGCCGCCTCCGGCGCCGGCGCGCTGGCTGCGCTGGGGCCTGCGCCAGGTGCTGCCCCGGCGCCGGCTCTTCGCCACCCTGCTGGGCCTGGGACGGCTGGCGCGACCGCTGCTGCCCGGCTCCCTGGCCGCCAAGGTGCCTCCCCGGGAGGCCGCGCAGCCCTGGCCCCGGGTTCAAGGCGGGCGCCGTCGGGTGGCGGTGATGACCGGCTGCGTGCAGCCGGCCCTGGCGCCGGGGCTCGATCCCCGCCTGGCGACCCTGCTCGACGGTCTGGGCATCGATGCCGTGCCGCTGGCCGGTTGCTGCGGCGCCGTGGACCAGCACCTGGGGGCCCCCGAGGCGGCCCGCCGGCGGCTGCGCCGCCTCATCGACCTGTGCCGGCCGGCCCTGGAGGCCGGTGCCGAGGCGATCCTGGTCAGCGCCAGCGGCTGCGGTGCCCAGCTCAAGGAGGTGGGCGTGCTGCTGGCCGAGGATCCGGACTATGCGCAGCAGGCCGCGCGCGTCGCGGCCAAGGTCCGGGACCCCCTAGAGTTGCTGGAGGGTGAGCGGTCACGGATCGAGCCGGCCCCTGAGGCGCCGCGCCGCCTCGCCTTCCAGTCGCCCTGCTCCCTGCAGCATGGTCAGCGGCTGGGTGGGCGGGTCGAGGCATTGTTGGGTGCCCTGGGGTTCGAGCTGACGCCGGTGGCGGATGCCGGGCTCTGCTGTGGCTCGGCGGGCACCTACTCGCTGCTCCAGCCGGAGCTCGCGACCCGGCTGCGGGACGACAAGCTGCGCCATCTCCAGGCCGGAGAACCGGAAGGGATCGTCACCGCCAATATCGGCTGCCAGACGCACCTGGCGGCGGCTAGCCCCTTGCCGGTGCGCCACTGGCTGGAGCTATTGGCGGTGAAGTCGTAACGCCGCGATCGGGCATGACTCGCCAACGCAAGACGCCGCGCCCAGAGAGGCGCGGCGTCTTGTTGTGGCGGCGGGTAGTCTGCCGCCGAGGGCGGTACTCTCCCCCTCGGAGACGCGTAGAACGCCTCGTAGCTGGGTGGCTTGCCGCCGAGGTCTGCTGGAGAGGGCGGTAATCTCCCCCTCGGGGACGCTTAGAACGCCTCGGGGCTGGGTGGCTTGCCGCCGAGTCCTGCTGGAGAGGGCGGTAACCTCCCCCTCGGAGGCGCGTAGAACGCCTCGGGGCTGGGTGGCTTGCCGCCGAGGTCTGCTGGAGAGGGCGGTAATCTCCCCCTCGGGGACGTTTAGAACTCCTCGGGGCTGGGCTGCTTGCCGCCGATCTGCGCGGTAATCTCCCGCGCCGCGCGGCTGACCAGGCCGCCCAGTTCCGCCAGGCGCGATTCGGGAATCCGCGCCATGGGGCCGGAGACCGAGATGCCCGCCAGGGCGTTGCCCTGTTCGTCATGGATGGTGGCCGCCACGCAGTGCAGGCCCACCGCATGCTCCTCCCGGTCGCAGGCGTAACCCTGGCGACGGATCTCCGCCAGGGCCTCGCGCAGCCGCGCCGGGGTGTCGATGGTATTGGCGGTGACCCGGGGCAGGCCGCGGGCCTGGAGGATGCGCTCCACCTCCTTGTCCGGCAGCCAGGCCAGCAGCGCCTTGCCGACGCCGGAGGCATGCATGGGCGCCCGGGAACCGAGGCGGGTGATCATGCGCATCATCTGCGGCGATTCGCTCTGGGCCAGGAACACCGCCATGCCGTCGTCGCGGATCCCCAGGTTGGCGGACTCGCCGCTCTCCTCGGTGAGGCGACGCAGGAAGGGGCGGGCGGTGGCCACGAAGTCGCGGGC
Source organism: Halomonas sp. NCCP-2165 (assembly GCF_023708045.1). Classification (NCBI taxonomy): domain Bacteria; kingdom Pseudomonadati; phylum Pseudomonadota; class Gammaproteobacteria; order Oceanospirillales; family Halomonadaceae; genus Halomonas; species Halomonas sp. NCCP-2165. The sequence goes on along the minus strand of NZ_BRCY01000036.1, from coordinate 24,477 downwards.
CTCGAGGAAGGTGTTGCCGATCTGGAAGGTCTTGACCCCCACCTTCCACAGGCCCAGCTCGGTGTCCTGGGTGATAAAGCCCTGCTGGTGCAGGGCCTGGAGCAGGCGGTGAGTGGTGGAGGGGGCCAGGCCGACGATCTGGGCGATATCGGACAGCGCCAGGCCCATGGGGGCGGCGGCCAGCCCCTCGAGGATATTCAGGCCGCGCACCAGCGATTGGCTGTGTCCGCCGCTGCTCTTGCCGCTTCCGGCCGGCCGGCCTACCGTCTTGCGTTTGCTCTCGGTCACGCCTCGTTCTCCGTCACCCAACTGCGATGGCGCCTAGGATACACCCTCGGCGCCGCCCTGTCGTGGTAACGGAAAACCCTTCCATTAAACTTCCGGGCGGCACCGTCGACTTATTGCTGCTCGGCGCGGGCCTGCAGGCGGAACAGGGCGATGCGGTTGATCTGTTCCACCACGGTGCGGCGCTCTTCCTCGGCGCTGTTCTCCAGGCGCTCCTCGAAGGCGGCGAGGATCAGGTGGCGGTTGCTGCCCTTGACGGCCATCACGAAGGGGAAGCCGAAGCGTTCCTTGTAGGCGTTGTTGAGGCGCTCGAAGCGGGCCAGCTCCTCGGGGGTGCACTGGTCGAGGCCGGCGCCGGCCTGCTCGCTGGTGGAGTCATCGGTGAGCTCGCCGGCCAGGGCCGCCTTGCCGGCCAGGTCCGGGTGGGCACGCACCACTTCCAGCTGGCGCTCGGCGCTGGCCTCGTCGAGGACCTTGCCCATGGCGGCGGCCAGGCCCTCCGGGGTGTCCTGCTCGGCGCCGAGACCGGCCTCCCAGGCCAGTTCGGCGACCCAGGGAGAGTGCTCGTAGATCTCGCCGAACTGGGCCACGAAGGTGGCGCGGTCCATGCTGCTGGGGCGGGGGGTCAGGGTCTTGTCACTCATTGTTTTCTCCTTGGGAGGCAGAGGGGCCCATAATACGCTACATCTACTGTATACAAAAACTCTTTGAAATGTACTCCATTTGAGGCTAAAACTGTAACCATAGAATTCGGGCCGGTCATCCGGTGGGCACCACCGCCCCGGCCCTGTCCTTCAGCCGCGCCGCCCAGCGGTGCCATGACCACAACAGGAGAGACACATGGGACGCGTAACTACCCACGTCTTGGACTCTGCCAAGGGCCGGCCTGGCCACGGTATCCGCATCGAGGTCTTCCGTATCGAAGGCGACCAGCGCGTGCGCATCGGCGAGGCGGTGACCAACGACGATGGCCGCTGCGATGCCCCCATCCTCGAGGGCGATGCCCTTACCGTGGGCGAATATGAGCTGCTTTTCCATGCCGGGGACTACCTGGATCGGGAGGGGGTGGCCGGTCCCAAGCCGCGCTTCCTCGACCGTATCCCGCTGCGCTTCGGCGTCGCCAACGCGGACGAGCACTACCATGTGCCGCTGCTGCTGGCCCCCTACAGCTTCTCCACCTACCGGGGCAGCTGATTTCCCGTCGACTTTCCCCTGAATCGACCTACAACAACCGCACAAAGCGAGCGCTGAGTTATGGACGCGTATCTCCTCGAGTTTGCCAATATGCTGCTGCGATGGCTCCACGTCATCGCCGCGGTGGCCTGGATCGGTGAATCGATCTACTTCGTGATGCTGGATAACGGGCTGAAGACGCCCAAGGACGAGGCCTGCCGCAAGAAGGGTGTGTTCGGCGAGATGTGGGCCGTGCACGGCGGCGGCTTCTATCACAACCAGAAGTACGCCACCAGCCCGGAAAAGCTCCCCGACGACCTGCACTGGTCGTTCTGGAAGTCCTATACCACCTGGCTGTCGGGCTTCGCGCTCTTCACCCTGCTGTATATGGCCAACCCCAGCTTCTACCTGGTCAACCCCAATAGCGCCTGGGAGTGGGCCGCCAACATGACCGGCTGGCAGGCCAACGTCATGGCGCTGCTCTTCCTGCTCGGCGGCTGGGTGGTCTACAACGAGCTGTGCAAGCGCATCAGCCCGAACATGGAGCGCGATGGCGTCCTGAGTATCGCCGTGGCGGTGATGATGGTGGTGGTCGCCTACCTGAGCGTGCATATCTTCTCCGGCCGGGCCGCCTTCCTGCTGACCGGCGCGGTGATGGCCACCGCCATGTCCGCCAACGTCTTCTTCTGGATCATCCCGGGCCAGCGGCGCATGGTGAAGGCGCTCAAGGCCGGCGAGACGCCCAACCCCATCGATGGCAAGCGCGGCAAGCAGCGCTCGGTGCACAACACCTACTTCACGCTGCCGGTGGTGCTGCTGATGATCAGCAACCACTACTCCTTCCTCTACGCCCATGAGCTGGCCTGGGTGATCATGACGCTGTTCATCTTCGCCGGCGCCCTGATCCGTCAGTTCTTCGTGCTGATGCACTCCGGTCAGATCAAGCCGGCCTATCCGGCGGCGGGCGTGGTGCTGATCCTGATCAGCGTCTGGGTCGCCGCGCCGAGCAGTGCGCCGGCGGGTGGCACCGATGTGGCCGCGGTCGGCGACGGGCCGAGCGTCACGGAAGTCAGCGGCATCATCAACGAGCGTTGCGTGACCTGCCACTCCCGTGAGCCGAGCCACCCCAGCTTCAACTCGGCCCCGGCGGGGATCACCTACGACAGCGACGAGAACATCCTCAACAGCGTCGCCCAGATCAAGCAGGTGGTGGGCAGCAACTACATGCCGTTGGGCAATATGACCCAGATGACCGACGAGGAGCGCGCCGTCATCGCCGCCTGGCAGGAGTAATCCCCCCGCCTGCGGCCCATGCCGTGCCCCGTGACAATGGCCTGCCCTTCGGCGGGCCATTGTCGTCCATGGCCGGCAAAAGCGTATACAATGAGCAGCAGGATGAGGGCAGTCGATCTGGAGAGTCGTCGACCATGACGGAACACACACCGATGCCGACCAAGGCCGATGAGCGACCCAAGCGTCGCCTGGGCAAGAATGGTGATGGCGCCAAGCGGCACGACGAGATCTATCGCACCATCAGCGATGCCATCATCGAGCATCGCCTCAAGCCGGGGGCACGCCTGCGCGAGGATGCCCTCGCCGAGGTGTTCGGCGTCAGCCGCACCGGGATTCGCAAGATCCTCCAGCGCCTGGCCCTGGAGCAACTGGTGACGCTGACTCCGCGGCGCGGGGCCAGCGTCACCCGGCCCACCGCCGAGGAGGCCAAGGAGGTCTTCGCCGCCCGCCAGATGGTGGAGTGCGGCCTGATGCCCGAGGTGGCGCGGCGCATCACCGCCGCCGATGTCCGCGACCTTCGCGACAATATTCGCCGCGAGCTGGAGGCCCTGCGCGCCGGTGAGCAGAGCGCGGCCATCAAGCTCTCCGCCGCCTTCCACGAGCGCCTGGCGAGGCTCTCCGGCAATGCCACCCTGGCCGAGTTCGTGGGGCGCCTGTGCTCCCGTTCTTCGCTGATCCTGGCGGTCTACGGCAATACCGGCCACCTGGGCTGCGAGTCCCACGATCACGACGACCTGATCGACTTCCTGGAGGCGGGTGACGGCGAGCGAGCCAAGGCCTTCATGAGTCGCCACCTCAGGGCCATCGAGGCCTCCCTGGCGATCACCGAGGAGGAGGAAGAGCATCCGGACCTGCACCAGATCTTCTCCGGCTGAGTGCGCTTTATTCCCCCCCATGCGATAGGCCCCGAGCAGCGATGCCCGGGGCCTGCGTCGTCGTGGGGTAGTGGATCAGGAGTGGGAGATGGCCGGCACGGCACGGAACTGGCGCATCAGGCCGTAGTAGAAGAGCCCGCCCAGGGCGGCCCCCAGCAGCCAGCCGTAGCCGCCCAGGCCGGAGAGCGCCGGCACCAGCACGGTGGAGATCGAGAACAGCGCCGCGCCACCGAAGGCGATCAGGGCGCGCTGGTTCCAGCCCTTGAGGTAGTGGTAGCGGCCGCCCTCCGCGGAGGAGAAGAGGTCCTGCATGTTCAGTTCCTGGCGCTTGATCAGGTAGTAGTCCACCACGATGATGCCGTAGAAAGGCGCGACGACGGCCCCCAGGGCATTGACGAAGCCCGGTACGCCGATCTGGCTGATCACCGAGACCCACAGCGCGCCGACGAAGAAGGCCAGCACGGCGGTGATCAGGCCGCCCACCTTGAAGCTGATCTTGCTGGGGAAGAGGTTGGCCAGGTCATAGGCCGGCGGGATGAAGTTGGCCACCAGGTTGATGCCCACGGTGGCGGCGAAGAAGGTCAGGGCGGCGACGATGGTCAACGGCAGGGAGTCGACCCGCTCGACGATATCCGCCGGGTTGGTCAGCGCCTCGCCGAACAGCACCAGGGTGCCGGCGGTGATGATCAGGGCGATAAACGAAAAGAAGGCCACGTTCAGCGGCAGCCCCAGCAGGTTGCCCAGCTTCATCTGTCGCTCGCTCTTCACGAAGCGGGTGAAGTCACCGAAGTTGATCACCACGGCGGCGAAGTAGGCCACCATGGTGCCGACGATGGCCAGGAAGGCCGCCACGGCGCTGCCGCTGCGCTCCGCATCGGCGCTGAAGATGGAACTTACCGCGGGCAGCAGGTCGCTGCCGGCCTGGACCCAGACCACGACCATCAGCACCAGCATCACCACATAGACCATCGGGCCGGCCCAGTTGAGGAAGTGCTTGATGCGCTCGATGCCGGCCCAGAAGATCGCGATCTGGAACAGCCAGACGATCACGAAGGCCAGCCAGGCCACCCCGGAAAGCCCCAGGAAGGTGCTGCCGTCGCCGCCGCCGAACAGGGCGGTGATCAGCAGCGCTACTGCCGTGGAGGCGAAGTAGGTCTGCACCCCGTACCAGAAGATACCGATGATGGCGCGCAGCAGGGCCGGCAGGTTGGCGCCGCGCACCCCCATGCTGGCGCGAATCATCACCGGGAAGGGGATGCCGTACTTGACGCTGGGTTTGCCGGTCAGGTTGACCAGATACATGACGATCACCCCGGCGAGGATGATCGCCGCCATCACCGCCCAGCCATTCAGCCCGTAGGACAGAAACAGCGAGGCGGCCAGGGTGTAGCCGAACAGGCTCTGGATGTCGTTGGACCACACATTGAAGATCTCGAAGGCCCCCCAGCTGCGGTCCTTGTGCTTCAGCGGGGCCAGGTCCTCGTTATAGAGGGTCGGGTCGATCGTCTGGATATCCAGGTCGCTCTCTTTCATCGGGGTCACCATTGTCGTTGTTGTGGCGACGGCCCGGCCTGGCCGGGCCGCCGATCGAGCTTACTGACGGAAGCGCTGGCAGGGGGCCCAGTGCGTCATCAGCAGGTAGTAGGTGGCGCCGGCCGGAATCAGGCTGGCGTACCAGGAGACGGAGGAGAAGCTGAGGGCGGCGACGATGCCCACCACGGTGGCGATCAATGCCGCCACGTTGACGCCCCGGTAGGGACCGTTCTCGTCATACAGCTTGTCCAGGTCCAGGGTGCGGCGACGAATCAGGAAGTAGTCCACCACCAGGATGGCGAAGATCGGTCCCAGGAAGGCGGAATAGGTCTGCACGAAGAGTTGCAGGCCGGCGGCGGAGTCCGGCTGCACCAGCTTCCAGGGGAAGGTCGCGAAGGCCAGCAGCCCCACCAGGATGGTGGCGGTGCGGAACTTCATCTTGAAGACGTCCATCAGCACATAGGTGGGCGGCACCACGTTGTTGAGCACATTGGTGGTGACCTGGGCGAAGGCGATAAACAGCAGGGTGGCCATCAGCAGCGGAGTATTGTCCACCGCATTGGTGAAGACCTGGATGGGGTCGGCGGTGCCGGTGGCCTCGGAGACCATGAAGCCGATCAGGCCCATGAACAGGGTGCAGGGCAGGATCGACATGGCGTAGATGGTGGTCAGCAGGCCGGCCCCGGTGCCCTGCTTGTGCTCCCGGGAGTAGTCGCTGACGTTGAGCATCATGGTGCTGTAGATGCCCAGGAAGAGCATGGTGGCGCCCCAGAAGGGCAGGCCCCAGGAGCCTTCCATGGTCAGCAGGTTGGCGGAGAGCTCGTCACCGTAGCGCTGCACCGTGGCATAGAACATGTAGGCCAGGGAGGCGAGGATAAAGGCGCTGCCCACGTTCTCCAGCCACTTGATGCCCTGGAAGCCCATCACCGACAGGCCGATCTGCAGGAACTGGAAGGTGACGAAGTAGAAGATCAGATTGTCGAAGCCGAACAGGGTCGTCGAGACCATGTTCAGGGCCCCGGCGCCGATCCAGCTCTGGAAGCCGTACCAGACGATGGCCGGTACCGCCCGCACCAGGCCCGGCAGGCGCGTGCCGGCGAAGCCGAAGGCGCCGCGGGCCTGGACCATGAAGGGAATGCCGTACTTGTAGCCGGCGGCGCCGTTCAGGGCCAGGGCGATGCCGATCACGAAGCAGCCGATGGCGATGGCCACGGTGGCCTGGATCAGGTTCAGGGTGCCCACCACGCTGGAGCCCATGGCGAAGGTGCCGATGGAGACGCAGCCGCCGAACCAGGCCAGGAAATAGGAGGCGCGGCCCATGATGCGGGTCTGTTGGGGCGCCAGGGATTCCTCGCCGGGCGCCTTGCCGGCGTCGCCGGCGGATAGCTCGGGGGTGACGGGCATGGTATCGCCCTGCAGGGAGTCGCTCTTGTTCATGATAGTGTCCTCGCGATATGTGGGACGGTTGTTGTTGTTGCGTCGTCGATGGCAAGGCTCAGGCCGCCGGGGTCAGCCCCGAGAAGTGCTCGAAACGGCCGGTGAAGGCCTTGGGGCGCGGGAAGGCCAGGTCGCCATGCTTGCTGGTGCCGAGGCTCAGCCCGACCAGGGCCTCGGCCAGCTTGACCGCCGCGGTGACGCCCTCCACCACCGGCAGCCCCACCGCCTCGGTGATCTCGGCGGTCAGGTCGGCCATGCCGCCGCAGCCGAGCACGATGGCGCCGATCCCGTCCTCCGCCTTGGCCCGGCGCCCCTCGTCGATAATGCGTGATACGGCGGCGTCGCCATCTTCCTCCAGGTCGAGCACCGGAATCTCCGCCGCCCGTACCCGGCGACAGTGATGGGCGAAGCCGTACTGGGCCAGCAGATGCTCGGCGATGATGGCGGTGCGCCCCAGGGTGGTGACCACCGAGAAGCGAGTGCTGATCAGGCTGGCCATATGGAAGGCCGCCTCGGCGATGCCGATCACCGGGGCGCGGGTCAGTTCGCGGGCCGCCAGCAGCCCCGGGTCGCCGAAGCAGGCGATGATATAGGCGTCGGTCCCCTCCCGCTCGCCGGCGAGGACCTCCTCCTGGACGCCCACCGCGGCCACCGCCTCGTCGAAGTGACTCTCGATGGAGACCGGCCCGGCGGTGGGCTGGGTGGCGATGATATGGGTGCCGGGGGCGGCGATACGCGTCGCCGCCTCGCCGATGGTGGCGGTCATGCCGGCGGTGGTGTTGGGGTTGATCAGGCGTAGCTGCATGGTGGCTCTCGCGGTTTGTGGACAAGGAGTTGTTGTTTTGTACACAAAGTAGGACGGCGAGGCCCAATCCGCAAGTCGCGATGCATTCCTATGGGTTTTTCAAATATCTCCATAAAAAACAGAGAATTATCTATAACTTTCTAAGTATTGTTCTTTATTTTATGGCTAGACTTAGGTCGTAGTCGGCGGAAATATCGCCCATTGTCGACCAGCGAGGCGGCATGATGTATACATTTATTTGTATACAGTGTGTGCATCGCCGGGCGTCGCGTGCGGCAAGGCGCATCCCGACCGCTGCGTTGAGCTGAAAAGGCTCGATGGAGAAAAAATTGCTTGAATTTTTTGTATACAAAGATCAATCCTAAAGGGGTGGCGCCCCCGCATGGGTGGCCTGCCACGCCGGGAAGATGGGGAAGATAGAGAGGAGAGAGAGGAGAGAGGAGAGAGGGATGCGCCTGCTGCTGCTCAACGGCAATAGCAATACCGCCATGACCGCGACCCTGGCGAGTCGCGCCCGGCAGTGGCTGGGTGAGTCGGTGACGGTCGACGAGGAGACCGCCGTGGAGGGCGTGCCCTATATCGGCTCGCGCCGTGACTGTGCCCTGACCGCCGCCCATACGCTGGGTCGGGTGGAGGCACGCCTGGCGCAGGGCGACCTGGCGGCGGATGCCATCCTGCTGGGCTGTTTCGGCGAGCCGGGGCTGGAGGCGGTGCGCGAGATCAGCCCGGTACCGGTGCTGGGCATGCTCGAGGCCTCGGTGCTCAGCGCCCTGCAGCTGGGGGAGCGTTTCGCCATCGTGACTCCCGGGTTGCGCTGGCCACGGATGATCGAGGAGCGCCTGCATGCCCTGGGGGTGGCTCACCACTGCCTGGAGATCGTGCCGGTGCGGGTCGAGGACCTGACGCTGCCGCTTCGTCAGGAGCAGGTAAGCGAGCGGTTGATGGCGGCCCTGGAGGGATTGCAGCGGCGCGCCGCGCCGCCGGTGGTGATTATCGGCGGCGCGGCCTTCGCCGGCTTCGCGGCCCGCTTGCCGGCGCCCCCGGGGTGTCGCCTGCTGGATGCCTTCGACGCGGCCCTGGCCCAGTCCCTGGCCTTGATGCGCCTCGCCGAGGGCGCCGAGTGGCGAGGCTAGGCCATGCACTGGGCTCCGTCCCCCGACCGATCACCGGGGGAAAAGCCGAGTCAGCCGAGACTTGAAAGCTGGATGGATACACTCTATCTTCTTATTGTATACATAAACTGTTGCTCGCTTCTGTCCTCCGGAGGCCGAGCCAACGCAGAACAATCAGGAAAGGTCAGCCATGAGCGTAACGCCTAACAGCGACTATCCCCGTGACCTGATCGGCTATGGCCGTGATCCGGTGCACGCCAACTGGCCCGGCAAGGCCAAGATCGCCGTGCAGTTCGTCCTCAATTACGAAGAGGGCGGCGAGAACTGCGTGCTGCACGGTGACAGTCACTCCGAGAAGTTCCTCTCCGAGATCGTCGGTGCCGAGGCCTACCCGGAGCGCCACCTGAGCATGGAGTCGATCTACGAGTACGGCTCCCGGGTCGGCGTCTGGCGCATCCTCAAGGAGTTCGAGCGTCGCGGCCTGCCGCTGACCGTGTTCGGCGTCGCCATGGCCCTGGAGCGCCACCCGGAGGTGGCCCACGCCTTCAAGGAGCTGGGTCACGAGATCGCCTGTCACGGCCTGCGCTGGATTCACTACCAGAACGTGCCGGAGAGCGTCGAGCGCGAGCATATGCAGCGCGCCATCGAGATCTTCCAGAACCTCTACGGCGAGAAGCCGCTGGGCTGGTACACCGGCCGCGACAGCCCCAACACCCGGCGCCTGGTGCTCGACGAGGGCTCCTTCCTCTACGACAGCGACTACTACGGCGACGACCTGCCGTTCTGGACCACCGAGCGCGACAGCCAGGGCGAGGCTCGCTCCCACCTGGTGGTGCCCTACACCCTGGACACCAACGACATGCGCTTCGCCACGCCCCAGGGCTTCAATACCGGCGACCACTTCTTCAGCTACCTGCGCGACGCCTTCGACGTGCTCTACGCGGAGGGCGACGAGGCGCCGAAGATGCTCTCCATCGGCATGCACTGTCGCCTGCTGGGACGCCCGGGCCGCTTCCGCGCCCTGCAGCGCTTCCTCGACCATATCGAGGCCCATGACCGGGTCTGGGTCACCCGCCGCGTGGATATCGCCCGCCACTGGGCCGAGCACCACCCGGCGGCACGCTGAGGTCGGCCTTCGATGATGGCGCCTCCCAAAACCAGCATGCCCCGCGCGGCGGGGCCGGGCGGGGCATGCTGGTGGCAAGGAAGCTGGGGCGTCAGGCGATCAGCCGACCCACTGGGTGGCCTGTGCGAAGGCCAGGAAGCCCAGGGCGATGACAACCCAGACGCAGAACAGCGGGAAGAAGAACTTCACCCACTTCTGCCAGGGCACGCCGGCGATGGCCAGGGTGGCCATGAAGTAGCCGGAGGTGGGGTAGAGGATATTGCCCATGCCGTCGCCGAGTTGGTAGGCCAGTACCGCGGTCTGACGGGTCACCCCGATCAGGTCGGAGAGCGGTGCCATGATCGGCATGGTGACCAGGGCCTGGCCGCTGCCGGACGGAACCACGAAGTTGAAACCGAGCTGAGCGAAGTACATGCCGATGGCGGAGAGCAGCGAGGGCAGTTCGCCGACCAGGTTGCCGAGGCCCATGACCAGGGTATCCATGATCTGGCCACCCTCCAGGACGACGGCCACGCCGCGGGCCACGCCGGCGATCATGGCCCCGACCAGCACGTCGCGGAAGCCCTTGTTGAAGGCCTCGCAGATATCTTCGGTGGTCAGGCCGGCGATCATGCCCACGACGATGCCCATGAGGATGAACAGCCCCGCCATTTCCATCATGAACCAGCCCTGGCGCAGTACGCCGTAGACCAGCAGGCCGAAGAAGGCGAAGGTGGCGATGGCGGCCAGCTTCTGGCGGCCGCTGGCGGTCAGGGCGCCCTCGTCGCTGGCGTGCAGGTAGAGGCGGCGCTTCTCCGTCTCGCTCTCGTCACCGGCCATCAGACTGAGGCTGGGATTTTCGCGGACCTTGCGGGCATAGCGCATCACGAAAAAGATGCCTGCCCCGAGCACCACGGCGAAGGCGGCGGCGCGCAGGCCGAATCCCGAATAGAGCGGCAGCTCGGAGAGCTGCTGCCCGAGGCCGGTGTTGATGGGGTTGAGAATGCCGGTGGAGAAGCCGGCCGTGGTGGCGCACAGGGCTACGGCGGCGGCGGTCACCGAGTCGAAGCGCAGGGCGATCATCAACGGCAGGATCACCGGTACATAGACCAGGGCGAGCTCCTGGGTACCAATGATGGTCGCCACCACGGCGAATACCGTCATCAGTACCGGTATCATCAACAGGCTCTGGTTGGCGAAGCGCCGGCTCAGCTTGTCGACGCCGATCTCGATGATGCCGGTGCGACGCAGCACCATGAACATGCCGCCGATCATAAAGGTGAAGAACACCACCTCGCCGGCACTCATCAGGCCATTGGGTATGGCCAGCATGAAATCGACGATACCAGCGGGATTCGAGTCGACATACTGGAAGGACTCGGCATCGATGGTGATACGCCCATTGGGACCGGGGATGCGTTCGAACTGGCCGGCCGGAACGAAGTGTGTGGCGATCGCCGCCAGGGCGATAAAGATCACCAGAATCACGTAGATATGCGGTATGCGCCAGCCGGATGATTTGGCGACTGCCGGCTTGGCCGCGCTGGAAGAGTTCTCGGACATGATGTTGCCTCATTTTGTTGTTTCTTGAGGTGTGTACGAGTGCCTGGGCGGCCAGACACTCTAAGGGAGCGCTTCTTCGTCGCTCCCTTCCCCGGGTCAGCCACGGGGCTGGTCGGGGCGGGACAAAGGGCCGATCCGTTATGGCTAATCTTGTATACGGACAATTTGCGGCCTTGCCTTGATTCCGATTGAAGCTTAAATTGGAAATAGTTTCCAGACATTTTTTTCCGCAATCTGCCGGCTCGGTGGAGCGGCGTGAATGCCACCGTCGGGTGCCTGTTGCATCACAGAAAGCGGTTAATCCCAACCAGCGAGGACACACCATGGCTCGTAATACCTATTACGCTCCCCAGGGCGGCCATCCGCCCCAAACCCAGCTGCTCTCCGATCGCGCCGTCTTCACCGAGGCCTACGCGATCATTCCCAAGGGGGTGCTGCGGGACATCGTCGCCAGCTACCTGCCGTTCTGGGAGAACACCCGCCTGTGGGTGCTGTCGCGTCCGATGACCGGCTTCTCCGAGACCTTCTCCCAGTACATCGTGGAAGTCTCTCCCGGTGGCGGCAGCAACAAGCCGGAACTGGACGAGGGCGCCGAGGGCGTGCTCTTCGTGGTCGAGGGCGAGATGGTGCTGACCCTGGGCGGCGAGAAGCATGTGATGCAGCCGGGCGGTTACGCCTTTATCCCGCCGGGCAGCGACTGGACCCTGCGCAACGAGAGCGATGCCGCGGTGCGCTTCCACTGGATCCGCAAGGCCTACGAGTTCGTCGAGGGCATCGAGGTGCCGGAGGCCTTCGTCACCAACGAGAACGACGTCGAGCCGATTCCCATGCCGGACACCGACGAGAAGTGGGTGACCACCCGTTTCGTCGACCAGTCCGATATGCGTCACGACATGCACGTCAATATCGTCACCTTCCAGCCCGGCGGCGTGATTCCCTTCGACGAGACCCACGTCATGGAGCACGGCCTCTATGTGCTCGAGGGCAAGGCGGTCTATCACCTCAACCAGGAGTGGGTCGAGGTGGAAGCCGGTGACTACATGTGGCTGCGCGCCTTCTGCCCGCAGGCCTGCTATGCCGGTGGCCCGGGGCCCTTCCGTTACCTGCTCTACAAGGACGTCAACCGTCATATGAAGCTCAATGCCTCCGCCGCCTATCGCGGCCTGCAGCGTTGAGTCACGAGGAGAGAGTGATGCTGGAACTCACCGCCCAACCGCTTACCCGAGAGGCCTTCGCCCCCTTCGGTGACGTCATCGACACCCGGGGCGCCGACTTCTTCCCCATCAACGCCGGGCGCACCAAGCGCTACCACGACCTGGCCAAGGTGGAGACCCTGGGCGAGGAGGCCCGGGCGCTGATCAGCATCTTCGTCAGCCAGCCGGTGGAGGTGCCCCTGACCCTCGACTTCCTGGAGCGCCACCCCCAGGGCAGCCAGGCCTTCGTGCCGCTGCACGAGGAACGCTTCCTGGTGGTGGTGGCCCCGCCGGGGGACAAGATCGACCCCGGCGAGGTGCGCGCCTTCGTCACCGACGGTCGCCAGGGCGTCAACTACCGCGCCGGGACCTGGCATGCCATCCAGTCGGTGCTGGAGCGCCAGGGAGAGTTCCTGGTGGTCGACCGGGGCGGCGCCGGTAACAACTGCGACGAGCATCCGCTGGCGGTTCGCGTCACCCTGGACTGAGTCTCTCCTTAGCCGCTCTCGAAGGGCCGTCGGGGTATCCCGTCGGCCCCTTCGGCGTGCCCGGACATTGGCCGTTTCCGATCGCCAAGAGAAAGTCTTTCTATGTATTTCTACCCTAGCTCATGACGATGATTTAAATGGGTTTTTTACCCTCCATGTATTTTCTGTGGAAATGTCTTCCATAAAATATTGACAGCGCGGCGGCGCCCGCCTACCTTGAATGGCAAGAACCCCGATTACCGTGTCACCGAGGAGGAATCGTCGTGGCCAAGATGACCGCAGCAGAAGCCGCCGTTCACGTTTTGAAGAAAGAGGGCGTCGATGTCGCCTTCGGCGTGCCCGGCGCCGCCATCAACCCCTTCTATGCCGCCCTGCGCAAGGTCGGCGGCGTGGATCATGTCCTGGCTCGCCACGTCGAGGGCGCCTCGCACATGGCCGAGGGCTACACCCGCACCCAGCCGGGCAACATCGGCGTGTGCATCGGCACCTCCGGCCCCGCCGGCACCGACATGATCACCGGCCTCTACTCCGCCAGCGCCGACTCCATTCCGATCCTCTGCATCACCGGCCAGGCGCCGCGGGCCAAGCTGCACAAGGAAGACTTCCAGGCGGTCAACATCCAGGAGATCGCCGGTCCGGTCACCAAGTGGGCCATCACCGTGCTGGAGCCGGCCCAGGTGCCGCGTGCCTTCCAGCAGGCCTTCCACCTGATGCGCTCCTCGCGCCCGGGGCCGGTGCTGCTCGACCTGCCCATCGACGTGCAGATGAGCGAGATCGAGTTCGATCCGGACACCTATGAGCCGCTGCCGGTCTACAAGCCCGCCGCGACCCGCGCCCAGGCCGAGAAGGCCCTGGAGCTGCTCAATGCCTCCGACAAGCCGCTGCTGGTCTCCGGTGGTGGCGTGATCAACGCCGACGCCAGCGACCTGCTCACCGAGTTCGCCGAACTCACCGGCGTGCCGGTCATCCCGACCCTGATGGGCTGGGGCACCATCCCCGATGACCACCCGCTGATGGCGGGCATGGTGGGCCTGCAGACCTCCCACCGTTACGGCAACGCCACTATGCTGGCCTCCGACTTCGTGATGGGCATCGGCAACCGCTGGGCCAACCGCCACACCGGTGAGATCTCCACCTACACCGAAGGCCGCAAGTTCGTGCACGTGGACATCGAGCCGACCCAGGTCGGGCGCATCTTCGGCCCGGACTACGGCATCGTCTCCGACGCCAAGGCGGCCCTGGAGCTGTTTATCGAGGTGGCCAAGGAGTGGAAGGCCGCGGGCAAGCTGAAGGATCGCAGCCAGTGGGCCGAGGAGTGCCAGGAGCGCAAGCGCACCCTGCTGCGCAAGACCCACTTCGACAACGTGCCGGTCAAGCCCCAGCGCGTTTACGAAGAGATGAACAAGGCGTTCGGCAAGAACACCCGCTACGTCAGCACCATCGGCCTGTCGCAGATCGCCGGCGCCCAGTTCTTGCACGTCTACAAGCCGCGTCACTGGATCAACTGTGGCCAGGCCGGTCCGCTGGGCTGGACCATTCCGGCCGCCCTGGGCGTGCGTCGCGCCGACCCGGACGCCGAAGTCGTCGCCCTCTCCGGTGACTACGACTTCCAGTTCATGATCGAGGAGCTGGCCGCGGGCGCCCAGTTCAAGCTGCCCTACATCCATGTGCTGGTGAACAACTCCTACCTGGGGCTGATCCGCCAGGCCCAGCGCGGCTTCGACATGGACTACTGCGTGCAGCTCTCCTTCGAGAACGTCAACTGCCCGGAGATCAACGACTACGGCGTCGATCACGTCTCCGTGGTGGAAGGCCTGGGCTGCAAGGCGCTGCGCGTCACCCAGCCCGAGGACATCGCCCCGGCCTTCGAGGAAGCGCGCAAGCTGATGGCCGAGCACCGGGTCCCGGTGGTGGTCGAGGTGATCCTCGAGCGGGTCACCAATATCGCCATGGGCACCGACCTGGGCGGCGTCAACGAGTTCGAGGCCCTGGCCGAGAACCAGGAAGATGCGCCGACTTCCATCGCCTCTTTGACCTAAAGTAGACGGCATCCCGCCGCCTTCGGGCGGCGGTTCCGGAAACCCGTTTCAACAGGAGCCGACCATGCCCAAGTTTGCCGCCAACCTCAGCATGCTGTTTACCGAGGTGGATTTCCTCGACCGCTTCGAGGCCGCCGCCAAGGCCGGCTTCCAGGGCGTCGAGTACCTCTTCCCCTACGACTTCACCGCCGACGAGATCAAGCAGCGCCTGGACGCCAATGGCCTGACCCAGGTGCTCTTCAACCTGCCGGCCGGGGACTGGGGCGCCGGCGAGCGCGGCATCGCCTGTCACCCGGATCGCGTGGAAGAATTCCGCGCCGGCGTCGACCGGGCGATCGACTACGCCAAGGTCCTCGGCAATACCCAGGTCAACTGCCTGGCCGGCATCAAGCCGCAGGGCGTCAGCGACGACCAGGCCCGCCAGACCCTGGTGGAGAACCTGCGCTTCGCCGCCGAGAAGCTCAAGGCCGCCGGCATCCGCCTGATCGCCGAGCCGATCAACACCCGCGATATCCCGGGCTTCTTCCTCAACGGCACCGAGCAGGCGCTGGCGATCTTCGACGAAGTGGGCAGCGACAACCTCGCGCTGCAGTACGACATCTATCACATGCAGATCATGGAAGGGGATCTGGCCCCGACCATGGAGACGCACCTGGCGCGCATCGCCCATGTGCAGCTCGCCGACAACCCGGGCCGTCACGAGCCGGGCACCGGCGAGATCAACTATCCCTTCCTGTTCGCCCACCTCGACCGTCTCGGTTACGACGGCTGGATCGGCTGCGAATACAAGCCCAAGACCACCACCGTGGAAGGCCTGGGCTGGCTGGATAGCGTGCGCTAAGCGCTGTTCGACGACAGGACACGAGAAGGAGAGAGACTATGAGCAAGATCGGTTTTATCGGCCTGGGCATCATGGGTCGTCCCATGGCGGGTCACCTGCTGGACGCCGGCCACGAAATCTTCACCGTGCAGCACGGCAGGCCGATTCCCCAGGACCTGGCCGACAAGGGCGCCCAGGTGGTGGCCAACCCCAAGGCGGTGGCCGAGGCCGCCGAGATCATCATCACCATGGTGCCGGACACCCCCGACGTGGAGCAGGTGCTGTTCGGTGAGAACGGCGTGGTCGAGGGCCTCAAGCCGGGCACCCTGGTGATCGACATGAGCTCCATCGCGCCGATCGCCACCCAGGAGTTCGCCAAGCGCATCGTCGAGGCCGGCGGCGAGTACGTCGACGCCCCGGTCTCCGGTGGCGAAGGCGGTGCCATCAACGCCGCCCTGACCATCATGGTCGGCGCCACCGAGGAAGGCTTCACCCGCGCCAAGCCGGTGCTGGAAGTGATGGGCAAGACCATCACCCATATCGGCGGTCACGGCGCCGGCCAGACCTGCAAGGTGGCCAACCAGATCGTCGTCGCCCTGACCATCGAGGCGGTGGCCGAAGGCCTGCTGTTCGCCTCCAAGGCCGGCGCCGACGTGACCAAGGTGCGCGAGTCCCTGCTCGGCGGCCTGGCCACCTCGAAGATCCTCGACGTTCACGGCGAGCGCATGATCAACGGCACCTTCGATCCGGGCTTCAAGATCAAGCTCCATCAGAAGGACCTCAACCTGGCCCTGGAAGGCGCCCGCAGCCTCAACCTGTCGCTGCCGGGTACCGCCAATGCCCAGCAACTCTTCCAGGCCTGCGCGGCCCATGGCGGCGGCGACTGGGATCACGCCGGCATCCTGCGCGCCCTGGAGAAGCTCGCCGACCATAGCGTCAGCGGCAAGTAAACCCTCCCCCCAGGGATTGGGTGGGCCGCGGTGAAACGACCTTCGCCGCGTCCCATCGAGTTCCTGACTGGCAGGCGCCGGGTCGTCGTCTGCCATGCCACGCATGTGGCCCTTCTCCGGTGGCGGTCTCCCTGTGGTAGGCCCTTGGCCGTCACCGGCTTTTTTCTCCCCTTTCCTGCCCGTTGCGGCTTCCGTGAGGAGTCTGCCGATGAATGCTATCGCTCCCTTTTCGAGTCATGAGGCGGCGCGCCAGTGGCTGTCGCGTCTCGCTCAGACGGCGGTTGCCGCCGTGCACCCCGATTCGCTGTTACCCGATAACCTGCCCGAGCCGCCCAAGGGGCGCACCCTGGTGGTCGGCGCCGGCAAGGCCGCCGCGGCCATGGCCGCGGCCCTGGAGGCGGCCTGGCGGCAGCGCTACCCGGAGGCCGAGCTGAGCGGCCTGGTGGTCACCCGCTATGGCCATGGCGCCGAGTGCCGGAACATCGAGGTCCTCGAGGCCTCCCACCCGATGCCCGACGACCTCAGCGAGAAGGCCGCCCGGCGCATGCTCGAGGCGGTGGAAGGCCTCGGCGAGGATGACCTGGTGATCGCCCTGGTCTCCGGCGGCGGCTCGGCGCTGATGACCCTGCCGGCCGCCGGCCTGACCCTGCACCAGAAGCAGCAGCTCAACAAGGCGCTGCTGCGCTGCGGGGCGCCGATCCGCGAGATCAACACCGTGCGCCGCCACCTCTCCGCCATCAAGGGCGGGCGCCTGGCCGCCGCCGCCCATCCGGCGCGGGTGGTCACCTACCTGATCTCCGACGTGCCCGGCGACGATCCCACCCTGATCGCCTCCGGCCCGACCCTGCCCGACGACTCCACCCCGGCGGACGCCCTGGCGATCCTCGAGCGCTACGCCATCGAGGTGCCCGACAGCGTGCGCCGCCACCTGGTGGCGGACACCAGCGCGCCGCGCCGCGACGATGCCGGCTTCGCCCGGGACGAGGAGGTGGTGCTGGCCCGCGCCGCCGACGCCCTGGAGGCCGCCCGCCTGGCCGCCGAGGAGAGCGGCCTGGCGGTGCGCGTGCTGGGCGACGACCTGGAGGGCGAGGCCCGCGACCTGGGGCGTGCCCAGGCGCGCCTGGCGCTGACCCTGCAGGGCGAGATCGAGGAACCGCTGCTGATCCTCTCCGGCGGCGAGACCAGCGTCACCGTCCAGGGCGACGGCCGCGGCGGGCGCAACGTCGAGTACCTCTTGGGGCTCTTCGAGGCCCTCAAGGGCGCCGAGGGCATCCACGCCCTGGCCATCGACACCGACGGCATCGACGGCTCCGAGGACAACGCCGGCGCCCAGTTCGGCCCCGACTGCTGGGCCCGCGCCAAGGCGGCGCGCCTGGCGCCGCAGGACTACCTGGCGCGCAACGACGCCTACAGCTTCTTCGCCGAGCTGGACGACCTGATCATCACCGGGCCGACCCGCACCAACGTCAACGACTTCCGCGCCATCCTGGTGCTGCCGAGGACCGCATGAATACGCTGCCCCATCCCCCCCTGCGCCGTACCAAGATCGTCGCCACCCTGGGTCCCGCCAGCGACCGGGAGGGCGTGCTCGAGGCGATGATCGCCGCCGGCGTCGACGTGGTGCGCCTCAACTTCTCCCACGGCTCCGCCGATGACCATCGCCGCCGCCTGCAGGCGGTGCGCGAGATCGCCGCGCGCCTCGGCAAGAGCGTCGCCGCCCTCGGCGACCTCCAGGGCCCCAAGATCCGCATCGCCCGTTTCAGCGAGGGCGCCGTGGAACTCGACGAGGGCCAGGCCTTCGTCCTCGACATGGCCATGGACACCGAGGCGGGTACCGCCGAGCGGGTCGGCTGCGACTACAAGGAACTGGCCTCCGACGTCGCGGTCGGCGACGTCCTGCTCCTCGACGACGGCCGCCTGGTGCTGGAAGTGACCCAGATCGACGGCCCCGAGGTGCATACCACCGTGACCGTCGGCGGGCGCCTGTCCAACAACAAGGGCATCAACAAGCAGGGCGGCGGCCTCTCCGCCGCGGCCCTCACCGACAAGGACAAGGCCGACCTCGAGACCGCCGTGGCCATCGGCGTCGACTACCTGGCGGTCTCCTTCCCGCGCAGCGCCGCCGATATGCAGGAGGCCCGCGAACTGCTCGGCGCGGCCGGCAAGGAGATCGGCCTGGTGGCCAAGGTCGAGCGCGCCGAGGCGGTGGCCGACCCGGCGACCCTGGACGGCATCATCCGCGCCTCCGAGGCGGTGATGGTGGCCCGCGGCGACCTCGGCGTGGAGATCGGCGACGCCCAGCTGATCGGCGTGCAGAAGCGCATCATCAGCCGCGCCCGCAAGCTCAACCGGGCGGTGATCACCGCCACCCAGATGATGGAGTCGATGATCAACGCGCCCCTGCCCACCCGGGCCGAGGTGTTCGACGTGGCCAACGCCGTGCTCGACGGCACCGACGCGGTGATGCTCTCCGCCGAGACCGCCGCCGGCGACTACCCGGTGGAGACCATCGAGGCGATGCACCGCCTGTGCCTGGGCGCCGAGCGCGAGCGCACCGCCCAGGAGTCGGGCCACCGCATCCACGAGGGCTTCTCGCAGATCGACGAGACGGTGGCGCTGTCGGCCATGTACGCCGCCAACCACCTGGAAGGCGTGGCCGCCATCGCCTGCATGACCGCCACCGGCTATACGCCGCTGATCGCCTCGCGCATCCGCTCTGGCCTGCCCATCATCGGCCTGGCCCACAGCCCCATCGCCCAGCGCCGCATGGCCCTCTACCGGGGCGTGGTCTCGGTGCTCTTCGACACCAGCGCCATGGACGCCACCGAGCTCAATGCGCGTGCCCTGGACGAGCTCCGGGCCCGCGGCATCACCAGCCCCGGCGACCTGGTGATCCTCACCCGCGGCGACCATATGAACGCCCACGGCGGCACCAATACGATGAAGATTCTCTCGGTGGCATAAGGAAAACACCGCATAAATGGCTGTGCGGGCGAATCACTGCGTTGCGCGGTGCTAGAAATCCTCACCTATACCCCATAGGCTCCGGTTTCTGCGCTCCGTGCGCCTTGTGCTTCATCCCGCTCGCCGATTTATTCAGAGTTTCCTACGCCGCCTTCGCCGGCCACCCTCATCGGTGGCCGCTTTTTTCCCTTCTTTCCCTCCCGAGTGGCTGGCCTACGCTTAAGGCAGTATCCCTCGAGCGAGGCGTGCCATGGCCGATTCCCCCCTGCGTCTGCTGCTGGTGGAAGACAATCCCCTGCATAGCCGGCTGATTCAGCAACTGCTCAAGGAGGATGCCCAGCTGCGCTGCGAGGTGGAGGCGGTCGCCACCCTGGCCGAAGGCCTGACCCGGCTGGTCAAGGGGCGCATCGACCTGGTGCTGCTCGACCTGGTGCTGCCGGACAGCCAGGAGCTGGAGACCCTGTGGCGGGTGCGCCTGGTGGCGCCCCAGGTGCCGGTGGTGATCCTCACCGGCCTCGACGACCTGCAACTGGCGACCCGGGCGGTGGAGTCCGGGGCCTCCGATTACCTGGTCAAGTCCAACCTCAAGGGCGCCGCCCTGGGACGCACGGTGCGCTACACCCTGGCGCGGGCCCGGGTGCGCGGCGGCGAGTGGGACTCGCCGCTGTTCCGCCAGGCCCAGCAGCAGTTCCTCAAGGCGGCCCAGGTGATGGCCCTGGACGATGGCCTGCGCCAGCGGCTGCTGTTTCCCCAGCGGGCGCGGCTGGTCACCTTCCCCTTCCGGCGCGATGATCACCACCAGGCGGAGACCCTGTTCGGCTATCGGGTGCAGCACCTGCGGCTGCCGGGGCCGACCCTGGAGGGCGTGCGCCTGCACCCGGAGCTGGGCCTCGGCGAGATGTCCGCCCTGGCGATGTGGGCCACCTGGCAGTGCGCCCTGCTGGGACTGCCCTGCGGCGGTGCCAAGGGCGGGGTGCGGGTCGACCCCACCGCCCTCGGTCCCGGCGAGCGCCAGCGCCTGCTGCGCGCCTTCGCCCGGGAGCTCCGGGACGACCTGGCCGATGGACGGGATATCCTCGCCCCGGGGCTGGGCGTCGACGAGCGGGCCATGGCCTGGCTGCTCGACGAGGGGCTGCCGGTCAGCGGCAAGCCGGCCCTGCTGGGCGGGCTCCCCCGGCGCCAGGCCGCTATCGGGGCCGGCCTGGTGGCGCTGATCGCCGCCGCCGCGGAGCACCTCGGCATCGCTTTGGGCGGCGCCCGGGTGGTGCTCCAGGGCCTCGGTCAGGTGGGCCTGGCCGCGGCCCGGCAACTGGTGGCCCGGGGCGTCAGGCTGATCGCCGTCGGCGACGCCTCCGGGGCGCGTCAGGACCCGGCGGGCCTCGACCTGGCGGCGCTGGAGGCGCACCTGGCGAGCCGCGGCGCCCTGGCCGGTTTCGCTGGCGGCGAGCCCCTCGACGACGGCGACCTGCTGAGCCTGCCCTGCGATATCCTGGTGCTGGCGGCGGTGCAGCAGCAGGTCACCGCCGAGAATGCCCCGCGGGTCGACTGTCGCCTGCTGGCGGAGGGGGCCCATGGTCCCACCCTGCTGGAGGCGGAGGAGAGCCTCCACGAGCGGGAGGTGTTCGTGCTGCCGGATATCCTCGGCAACGCCGCCGGGGTGGGGCTGGCCTACCTGGAGTGGGCCCAGGGGACGCGTCCCTGGGAGCGCGAGGCCGCCCTGGCCTGGCTCGAGGTGCGGCTGCTGGATGCCTTCCGGCGCTGCCTGGGGCGGGTCGAGTCGGAGGGGCTGGACATGCGCACCGCGGCCCTGGTGGAGGCGCTGCTGCGTCTCGAGGGCCAGGCCCGGCTATGCGGCCGGCTCGACGATTCGCCTGATTAGGCAGGGGCCGGCCATGGCAAGCATCGAAAGGCAGCTAGCCGTCGCCGAGGCCGCCCGCGACGAGGCTCGGGCGGCCTATCGTCAGCTGGCCGAGGCCATCGAGACCATCTCCGAGGGCTTTACCCTCTACGATGCCGACGATCGCCTGGTGCTCTGTAATCGGCGCTTCCGCGACGACTTCTCCGGGGCCGCCGCGGTGGTCGAGCCCGGCATGCGCTTCGAGACCCTGATCCGCACCGTGGTGGGGTCGGGGCTGATCGATATCGGCGACAGCGAGCCGGAGGCCTGGATCGCCGCCCGCCTGGCCCGGCGCCGCGCTCCGGGCGCGCCCTTTGCCTACCGGCGCACCGATGGCAAGCAGCTTCGGGTCAGCGAGCGGCGCACCCGCGGCGGTGGGGTGGTGGCCATCTATACCGATATCACCGAGTTTGAGGCCCAGCGCGCCCATCTGGAGGCCCTGGTGACCCTCACCGAGGAGGCCCAGGCCCGCGCCGAGGCGGCCCGCGACCAGCTCACCGAGGCCCTGGAATCGATCGCCGAAGGCTTCGCCCTCTATGATGCGGATGACCGGCTGGTACTCTACAACTCCCGTTTCAAGGAGCATTTCGTTACCCCCGGCGACCTGGTGGAGGAGGGCGTGGCCTTCGAGGCGCTGCTGCGAGGGGTGGCCGAGCGGGGCCTGATGCCCCGCGGCTTCGAGTCCGCCGAGGCGTGGATCGACGAGCGCCTGGCCCAGCACCGTGACCCCCGGGGGCCCTACCAGTTCGTGCGCAGCGACGGCCTATGCATCCAGGTCAGCGAGCACCGCACCGGTAATGGCGGCTATGTGGCGGTCTACTCCGATATCACCGAGCTGGAGCAGCATCGCCACCGCCTGGAGGAGCGGGTCGCCGAGCGCACCGTCGAGCTGGAGGACGCCGCCCGGGCGTTGCGGCGCTCCCAGACCGAACTGCGCCGGGCCCGGGACGAGGCCCAGCGGGCCAGCCTCGCCAAGAGCGAGTTCCTGGCCAATATGAGTCACGAGATCCGCACCCCCATGAACGGGGTGATCGGCGTCGCCGAGCTGCTCGAGCGCACCGAGCTGACGCCCCAGCAGGCGGAGTACGTGGCCTTGATCCAGACCTCGGCGGACACCCTGCTGGGGCTGATCAACGAGATCCTCGACTTCTCCAAGATCGAGGCCGGGCGCCTGGAACTGGAGGCGCGCCCCTTCCCGCTGCGCGATACCCTCGCCGATACCCTCCAGACCCTGGCCCTGCGCGCCGACGAGAAGGGCCTGGAGCTCGCGGTGCATATTCCCCCGGAGATCCCCGACCAGCTGCTGGGAGACCCGCTGCGCCTGCGCCAGGTGGTGGTCAACCTGGTGGGCAACGCCATCAAGTTCACGCCCCGCGGCGAGGTGGTGGTGGACCTCGCCCTGGAGGCCCGGGCAGGGAAGCGGGTGCGCCTGGGCTTCGAGGTGCGCGACACCGGCATCGGCATCCCCGAGGCCCAGCGCCGGCAGATCTTCGAGGCCTTCGGCCAGGCCGACACCTCCACCACCCGGGTCAACGGCGGCACCGGCCTGGGGCTCTCCATCGCCGCCCAACTGGTCGCCATGATGGGCGGCGAGATCCGCGTCGACAGCGGCCCCGAGGGGCGCGGCAGCCACTTCACCTTCGGCGCCGACTTCGGCCTCGCCGAGGCCCCGGCCGCCGCCCCGCGTCCCCGGCTGCTGCAAGACCAGCGGGTGCTGGTGGTGGACGACAACCAGACCAATCGCCGCATCCTCGAGGAGATCCTCACCAGCTGGGGCATGCGGCCCCGGGTGGTGGACGGCGGTGCGGCGGCCCTGGCGGCCCTGGACGCGGAGGCCGAACCGCTGCCCCTGGCGCTGCTCGACGTGATGATGCCGGGCATGGACGGCTTCACCCTGGCCGAGCACCTGCGCGCTGACCCCCGCCATGGCGACATGGCCCTGCTGATGCTCTCCTCCGGCAGCCGGCCCGGCGACGCCAGCCGCCGCCAGCGCCTGGGCATCGGCCGGCTGCTGATGAAGCCGGTCAAGCAGTCGGAGCTGCTGGAGGCGGTCGGCGAGGCCCTGGGCGCCGAACCCCGGCTGGCGCCGCCGACCCGTGCCGACGCCGAGGCGCGGCCGGCGGACTGGCGCCCGCGCCGGGTGCTGCTGGTGGAGGACGGCGTCACCAACCAGCGGGTGGCCATCGACCTGCTGACCCAGCGCGGCCACCGGGTCGAGCTGGCCAGCCAGGGTGCCGAGGCCCTGGCGGCGCTGGCCGAGCGGGCGTTCGAGGTGGTGCTGATGGACGTGCATATGCCGGTGATGGATGGCCTGACGGCGACCCGGGCGCTGCGCGAGCGGGAGCGCCGCCACGGCGGCCACCTGACGGTGGTGGCGATGACCGCCAGCGCCACCCGGGAGGACCGCCAGCGCTGCCTGGCGGCGGGCATGGACGACTATGTCACCAAGCCGTTCCGCGCCGCCGAGCTCTACCGGGCGGTGGAGGAGCCACCGCGGGGCGTGAGCATCGACGAGGCGCCTGCCGAGCCCACGCCGCCGGTGCCCGCGGCGGTGGGCGAGCCGGTGCATGATCGGGCCGGGGCCCTGGCCAACCTGGAGGACAAGGCGGCGCTGCTCGAGGAGATGGAGGCGCTGTTCCGGGGCGAGTGTCCGGCCCTGATGGCCGAGATCGAGGCGGCCATCGCCGGCGACGATAGCGTGACACTGCGCCGCGCGGCCCATACCCTGAAGGGCTCGGCCCTGGTGATCGGCGCCCGGGCCCTGGGAGCCACGGCGCTGCGCCTGGAGACCCTGGCCCGCGGCGGCGAGCTGGACGAGGCCCCGGCGCTACTGGCCGAGCTCGAGGCCCGGCTCGCCGAGCTGGTCCCGCTGCTGGCCGCCCATGCTGCTGATGGCACCGGCCACCCCCGGGTCGTTGCCGATGGTCACGGCGATGCCACTGCCC
>NZ_BRCY01000035.1:0-33646 GCF_023708045.1 Halomonas sp. NCCP-2165 | reverse complement strand
GCCCACACCATCGCCGACCTGTTGCTCAGGTTCCCCGCCCCGCCCTCGGCGGTGCGCCCCGCGATGCCCTTGATGCCCCAGGGGGCGCTGCCCTCGGCGGATGCCCTGGCCCAGCGCCTGGAGGGCAGTCTCCGCCAGAGCGGGCTCTTCCATGAGTCCCATCTGGCCCGCTGGTATCGCGGCGACCTGCCCCGGGCCGCCCTGATCCAGGAACCCCAGCAGTGGCGCACCCTGACCTTTCGGCCCGCCGAGGGGAGCGTCGCCGCGGCGCCCTGGCGTCCCGCGCCCGGCACCTGGGGCGGCGTCTCGGCCGACGTTTCGGCCGGTGTTTCGATACGGGGCGCGGCACCGATAGCGGGGGGCGGAGGCGCCTCGCCGCTTCAGATAGTGGCCCAGGCACCGGGCCTGGCCCAGGCCGGTGAGGCGGTCGAGGCGGTCGAGGCGTCTCGCGAGCCGGCCCCGCTGCGCGGCGGCGAACCCATCGCCGAGTCGCTGCAGGGGGTGCTGCGTCATCAACTGGAGCTGCTGGTCAATCCGGTGATCCGCTGGGAGGGGGACGTCTGGTCGGGAATCTTCATGGCTTTGGCGATTCAACTGCCGGCGGGCTTCGACGAGCGAGCCCGCCAGGAGGCGGAGGAGGAGGGCGGCCAGGACGAAGCCTGGGCCTCGGAGCTGACCCTGGTGCTGCCCGGCCTCGGCGAGCTGGCGGTCCAGCTGCGCCTGGTGGCACGGCGCCTCAGCCTGACCCTGGACAGCCCCGAGGCCGCGGTGGTGTCGCGCCTCGAGGTCGGGCTGCCGCGGCTGGCCCGGCGCCTCGAGGCGCTGGGCTTCGAGGCCCGCCTGGCGGCGCGGCTTAGACCGGAGGCGGGCGAATGAGCGATACCCGGCAGCAGCGGCGGCGTCGCCAGGCGGTGGCCCTGGCTTATCGGGATGGCGACGAGGCGCCTCGGGTGCTGGCCAAGGGCTATGGCGAGCTGGCCGAGCGCATCATTCGCGCGGCCCGGGAGAGTGGCCTCCAGGTCCATGACTCCCCGGAGCTGGTGGCGCTGCTGATGCGGCTCGACCTGGATGAGCGCATTCCCCCCGAGCTCTACCAGGTAATCGCCGAATTGTTGATCTGGGTCAGGGACCTGGAAGCTGAGCCGGCCTCATACTAGGTCTCGGTTAATAAGCCAAAGATTTTGTAGTGTTTTGTATGTGATAGCACCTATCAGCAGTGCGAATACCTGGGCAATTGCTTGTTTTTGCAACTTAATTTTTGTGGTTCGGCGAAGCACGAACGCTTGCGTGAAACGAGCGTTTTTGGTCGCGACTTGAAAAGCTGTCATAAAAATCCTACAACAGCGTACGAAAATGCCTAGCCAAAGGCATGCCAGCCGACACAAGCACAAGCACAGCGGTCGGCCATAAGAATCGGGGCTCATCGACGCGACCTCGGAACACTTGGGTACGTAGGGAATCTGTAATAATGCAAATGGATAGTGTTCTGGATGATATCCAGGATCTGAATCTGTCGTATCTGCTGCTGGTGCAGCGGCTACTCAGCGAAGATCGTGCCACGGCCATGTTCCGTCTCAAGATGGACGATGCCATGGCGGATCTGATCCTCTCTCTCTCCGGCAAGCAGTTGGGCCGCCTGGCCCGCACCAATCAACTGCTGTGTCGCCTCAACTTCGACGATGCCACCCAGCTCGAGCAGCTGACCAGCAATCCCCGCGATCAGGGGCTCGCCTCCTCCCATGCGGCGCTGCTGATGTCGACCATCGGGACCGGCGCCGCCGTCGCCGATGCGAGGGGGTGAGCCGTGGTTGACAAGAGTCTGGTCAAGGAGATGCACCAGGTGCAGCTGGCCATCGAGCTGATCGAGCTGGGGGCCCGCCTGCAGGTACTGGAGACCGAAACCGAGCTGAGTCGCAGCCGCCTGGTCAAGCTCTACAAGGAGGTGCGCGGCATGTCGCCTCCCAAGGGCATGCTGCCGTTCTCCACCGACTGGTTCATCACCTGGTTGCCGAACGTTCATTCGTCGCTGTTCTACAACTTCTATCGACGCCTCACCGAAGAGCTCGGTTGCGCGCGCATGGAGGGCTTCGTCAAGGCCTATCGCCTCTATCTGGAGCAGATGGCCTGTGACGACAGCGAGCCGGTGCTGGGGTTGACCCGGGCCTGGACCCTGGTGCGCTTCTTCGAGAGCGAGATGCTCGAACTGACCGCTTGCACCTGCTGTGGCGGGCGCTTCGTGACCCATGCCCACACCCCCGGCCAGGGCTATGTCTGCGGTATCTGCCAGCCCCCGTCGCGGGCCGGCAAGACCAAGAAGAACCGGCGTGCCGCGACCGAGTCCGCGACCGATGCCGAGCCCCTGCCGGCGGCTCGCCTGGTCGGCCGCTGACCCCCAATCGACGCCTCCTGACTGGCCCCGCCCCGGATTCCGCGGCGGGGCCAGTCGTATCCGGACGAGATTTTTTCGTGAGTCGGCGTAGGTCGGATAAACGAGCCGAAGGCGAGCGCATCCGACGTCCCCGGCGAGATTTTTTCGTGAGTCGGCGTAGGTCGGATAAACGAGCCGAAGGCGAGCGCATCCGACGTCCCCGGCGAGATTTTTTCGTGAGATGCCTCAAGTCCCCCGGGAGCATGCCGATAACCCTGGAAGATGCCACCCATGCTGTAGCGAAGGATCCTGGTCGTGCTGATACCCATAGGCTTTCTGATCGTCACCCTATCCGTCTTCGGCGGCTTCCTGCTGGCCGGTGGGAACCTGGGGCCCCTCTACCAGCCCACCGAGATCCTGATGATCTGCGGCGCCGCCGTAGGGGCCTTCGTTGCCGCCAACAATGGCAAGGCGATCAAGGCGACCCTGCGTACCGCCTCGAAGCTCAAGCGCACCACCCGCTATGACAAGGATGCCTACATGGAGCTGATGGCCCTGCAGTACAAGCTGCTGGCCAAGATGCGCCGAGAGGGCATGCTGGGCATCGAGCGGGATATCGATAATCCCCAGGAGAGCGCCCTGTTCAACGAGCATCCGAAGATTCTCAATGATCCGCTGATCATGGGGTTTATCACCGACTATCTGCGGCTGATGGTCAGCGGCAGCATGGATCCCCTGGAGCTCGACGAGCTGATGCTCCACGAGATCGAGGCCTTCGAGCACGAGGCCAATATTCCCGCCGATGCCCTCGGCAAGGTGGGGGATGCCCTGCCGGCCTTCGGCATCGTGGCGGCGGTGATGGGGGTGGTCAAGGCGCTAAGCGCCGCGGATGCCGGTCCCGACGAGATGGGCGTCATGATCGCCCATGCCCTGGTGGGCACCTTCCTCGGCATCCTGCTGGCCTACGGCTTCGTCAATCCGCTCGCCAGTCGCATCGAGCGTCAGGTGGCCGAGGGGGTCAAGATGCTGCAGTGCGTGCGAGTCACCCTGCTGGCCAGCCTCAATGGCTGCGCGCCCCAGGTGGCGGTGGAGTTCGGACGCAAGGCGCTGCATAGCGCCGAGCGTCCCAGCTTCACCGAGCTGGAGGAGCATGTCCGCGCCGCCAAGGGTGGGGCATGAGCGAGCAGCGTCGCCCGATCATCATTCGCCGCAAGAAGGTGGTGCATAACCACCATGGCGGCGCCTGGAAGATCGCCCTGGCCGATTTCATGACCGCCCTGATGGCGCTCTTCCTGGTGCTGTGGATCCTCTCCTCGTCGAGCCGTGCCGAGCTGGAGGCGGTGGCCGAGTATTTTCGCACGCCGCTGACCACCGCCATCGCCGGCGGGGATCGCACCACCTCCAGCGACAGCGCCATTCCCGGCGGCGGGCCCGATCCGGCCCATGCCGAGGGCGAGATCGCGCGTATCGAACTGCGCGATCAGAGTCGCGAGGCGGTGGAGCGACAGCGCCTGCGCGATCGCGGGCGCGCCGAGGAGCGCCGGCGCCTGCGCGAGCTGCAGGCACGTATCGAGGCGGCGATCCAGGCCGATGCGCGGCTGCGCCCGCTGCGCGAGCAGATGCGCCTGGACCTGACCCAGGAGGGGCTGCGTATCCAGTTGGTGGACTCCGAGCGGCGTCCCATGTTCGAACTGGGCAGCGATCGGGTCGCCCCCTATATGCGCGACCTGTTGCGCACCATCGCGCCGCTGCTCAACGAGCTGCCCAATCGCCTGAGCATCAGCGGCCACACCGACAGCGTGCCCTATATCGGTGGCAATCGTGGCTACAGCAACTGGGAGCTCTCCAGCGACCGGGCCAACGCCTCGCGTCGCGAGCTGGTGGCCGGCGGCCTGGAGTCGGAGCGGCTGCTGCGTGTGGCGGGCATGGCCGACCGGGTCCCCATGGCGGACACCGCCCCGGACGATGCGGTGAATCGCCGTATCAGCCTGGTGGTGCTGGACGAGTGGGCGGCCGAGCAGATTCTCTCCCAGGGCATGAGCGCGGACCCTCGAGGCGTGCCGGAGGGCACCGTCGAGTCGGATGGCGAAGGCGCCGCGCCGCCCTGAGCCGACCAGGGGACACAGCGAGAGGCTCGGACCGGGTCTGATCATCGAATCACAAGGCGGGGACTAGCATGGATTTCAGTGATTTCTACGAAACGTTCTTCGAAGAGGCCGAGGAACTGCTGGCGGACATGGAGCGCCACCTGCTCGAGCTTGACCTCGAGTCGCCGGATCCCGAGCAGCTCAATGCGATCTTCCGTGCCGCCCACTCCATCAAGGGGGGCGCCGGGACCTTCGGCTTCGACGTGCTCCAGCAGACCACGCACCTGTTCGAGAACCTGCTCGATCATACCCGGCGCGGTGAGCTCGCCCTGCGCCGCGATATCGTCGATACCTTTCTGGAAACCAAGGATATGTTGAACGATCAGCTGGACGCCTATCGTCAGGGCGGCGAGCCCGATTCGGAGGCCTTCGAGCGCATCTGCAAGGTGCTGCAGCAGATCGCCCTGGACGAGATGGGCCAGGGCCTGGACGGGGCCGGCGACGCGACCGACGCGCCGGCCGAGGCGCCCGCCCCCCAGCCCGAGCCCGAGCCCCAGGCCGAGCCCCAAGCCGCACCGGCGCCGGCCGAGGGAGCCAACCTGGTGGTGGCCCTGCTCAAGGTGGGCGACAAGGATCGCGAGCTGCTGATCGAGGAACTGGGACACCTGGGCGAGATCAAGGGTCGTGGCGGCGACGCCGAGCGCTACGAAGTGAGCCTGGCCACCGAGAGCGACCGGGACGAGATCGAGGCGGTGATGTGCTTTATCGTCGAGGCGGAGCAGGTGGAGGTGCGCGAGGCCGAGGCGCCCCAGCCGTCGGCATCGGCGGAGGCCGCGCCGCCGGTGGCGGCACCCGCCGAGGCGGCCTCCCCCGAGACGACGCCCCCCGCCGAGGCGGCGCCGGCCACGGCCAAGCCCAAGCCCGCCGCCAAGCCTGCCGCCAAGCCCAAGGCGGCGGCCAAGGGCGGCGAGTCGACCTCGATTCGCGTGCCGGTCAACAAGGTCGATCAGATCATCAACCTGGTGGGCGAGCTGATTATCACCCAGTCGATGCTCGACCAGACCGTCAGCGAGCTGGATAACGTCTCCAACGGCGCCCTGGTCAACGGCATGAGCCTGCTGCAGCGCAATGCCCGGGACCTCCAGGAATCGGTGATGTCGATCCGCATGGTGCCCATGGACTATGTCTTCAGCCGCTTCCCGCGGCTGGTGCGCGACCTGGCCAAGAGGCTCGACAAGGACGTGGAACTGGTCACCGAGGGGGAGTCCACCGAGCTCGACAAGAGCCTCACCGAGCGCATCATCGATCCCCTGACCCACCTGGTTCGCAACAGCCTCGATCACGGCATCGAGTCCCCCGAGGCCCGCGAGGCCGTCGGCAAGCCGCGCACCGGTCGCCTGACCCTCTCCGCGCAGCACCAGGGCGGCAATATCCTGATCGAGGTGATCGACGACGGCGCCGGCCTCAACCGCGACAAGCTGCTGGCCAAGGCCCGCGAGAACGGCCTCTCGGTCTCCGACTCGATGAGCGACGACGAGGTGTGGCAGCTGATCTTCGCCCCGGGCTTCTCCACCGCCCAGGAGGTCAGCGATGTCTCCGGCCGCGGCGTGGGCATGGACGTGGTCAAGCGCAATATCCAGGAGATGGGCGGCCACGTGGAGATCCTCTCGCGGCCGGGGCAGGGCACCACCACCCGTATCGTGCTGCCGCTGACCCTGGCGATCCTCGACGGCATGTCGATCAAGGTCGGCGGCGAGGTCTTTATCCTGCCGCTGTCGGCGGTGCTGGAGTCGCTGCAGCCGCGCCAGGAGGACCTCTACGCCATGGCCGGCGATGACGTGGTGCTCAAGGTGCGCGACGAGTACCTGCCGGTGGTGGCGGTGCATCAGGCCCTGGACGTGACCGGCGCCTGCACCGAGCCGACCCAGTGCATCGCCGTGATCGTCCAGGGCGAGGGGCGCCGCTATGCCCTGCTGGTGGACGACCTGCTCGGCCAGCAGCAGGTGGTGGTCAAGAACCTGGAAACCAACTACCGCAAGGTGCCCGGCGTCTCCGCCGCCACCATCCTCGGCGACGGCAGCGTCGCCCTGATTCTCGATATCGCCGGCCTGCACCGGCTCAATCAGAGCAAGCAGCAGGCCGGCTACGAACAGCGTCGGCAAGCGCCGACTCACCACCTGGCCCAGACCGAGAAGGAGGTCGAACCCTCATGAGCGAGATGAATGCCGCCAGCGCCGCCGCCGTGGATGCCGATAGCCGTGAATTCCTGGTCTTCTCCCTGGGAGACGAGGAGTACGCCATCGATATCCTCAAGGTGCAGGAGATCCGTGGCTACGAGAACGTCACTCGGATCGCCAATGCCCCCGATTTCATCAAGGGGGTGACCAACCTGCGCGGGGTGATCGTGCCGATCGTCGACCTGCGCATCAAGTTCCACTTCGACAGCGTCGAGTACGGTGGCCAGACGGTGGTGATCGTGGTCAACGTCGGCGAGCGCGTGGTGGGCATCGTGGTCGATGGCGTCTCCGACGTCATGACCCTGACCCCGGAACAGATCAAGCCGGCGCCGGAATTCGGCGTGACCCTCTCCTCCGACTTCCTGAGCGGCCTGGGCAGCCTGGAGGATCGCATGCTGGTGCTGGTGGATATCGAACGCCTGCTGACTAGCGACGAGATGGCGCTGGTGGAAAACGTCAGCGAATGACGGGGAGGGCGCCGGGACGACTCGGCGCCGAGACGCCGCAGAGCGTCGGGCAGACAACAACAACGACCCTGATACGGCCGCGGTGCGCCGCGGCCCAACGCTCAAGTCGCTCCACCCCGGGGGTGGGGCCCGGTAATTCAAGGGGTAGTCGTGAAGTTTCTCGATAACATGACCGTGCGGGTCAGCTGGACCCTGGTGCTGGTCACCTTCAGTGCGCTGCTGCTGCTGCTCAGCGGCCTGGGTCTCTACGCCGTCAATCACAGCCAGCGGGAGCTGGCGGCCTTCAGCGCCGTCAACGTGGACCAGCAGGCCACCCTCAATCGTGGCAACTCCATGATGATGGCCGCGCGAATCGCCATGGAGGACGTGCATGCGCAGCTTGTCGATGCCGAAAGCGATCGCGCGCGTCGCCAGGCACAACAGGCGGCCGTGGCGCTGGGCGAGCGCCTGGAGAGCGCCGAGCGAGTCTTTGCGGAGTTCGTGGCGCTCCCCGCCCAGCCGGAGAACGAGGCGCTGATTCCGCCCATCGCCGCAAGCGTCGCCGCGCTCTTCGATGAGGCCCTGATCCCCCAGCAGCGCGCCCTGGCGGAAGGCGATGTCGAACGCTTCCAGGCCCTGCGCAGCGAGGCCGAGCGTCTGAATGCCGCCTTCTATGCCGATGCGGTGAGCTTCTTCCATACCGTGGAGGCGGAGGGGACCCAGCGTTACGAGAACTTCTTCAGCGTCGCCAATACGGTCAAGCTGGCCATCATCCTGGTGCTGCTGGTGGCCACCGCCACCGTGGTCATCGTGCTGTGGGGCGTCACCGTCAACGTGATTCGTCCCCTGGGTCGGGTGGTGGATCACTGCGAGCGGATCGCCAAGGGCGATCTCTCCGGGACGGTCGAGCGCCGCGGCAACAACGAGATCGGTCGCCTCTTCGCCGCCCTGGGACACATGCAGGAGGGGCTCGCCGGTACCGTGAGCCGGGTGCGCCGCGGCAGCCAGTCCATCTACGGGGGGACCCAGGAGATCGCCAGCGGCAACCAGGACCTCTCGGCGCGCACCGAGGAGCAGGCCGCCTCCCTGGCGGAGACCGCTTCCAGCATGGAAGAGCTCACCTCCACCGTGGAACAGAACGCCGACAACGCTCGCCAGGCCAGCCGCCTGGCCGAGGAGGCCTCCCAGACCGCCGGTCAGGGCGGCGAGGTGGTGGGCCAGGTGGTGGAGACCATGCGCGAGATCAGCGACAGCTCGCGGCAGGTCACCGAGATCATCGGGCTGATCGACTCCATCGCCTTCCAGACCAATATCCTGGCGCTCAACGCCTCGGTGGAGGCGGCCCGGGCCGGCGAGCAGGGCCGCGGCTTCGCGGTGGTGGCCGGCGAGGTGCGCAACCTGGCCAGCCGCAGCGGCGAGGCGGCCCGCCAGATCCGCGAGCTGATCGATGCCTCGGTGGCCAAGGTGGATACCGGCTCGGCGCTGGTGGATCGCGCCGGCCAGACCATGGGCGAGATCGTCCAGGCGGTACAGAAGGTCAGCGACATCATGGACGAGATCGCCTCCGCCTCCCAGGAGCAGAGTCACGGCATCCTGCAGGTCAACCAGGCGGTGACCCAGATGGATCAGGTGACCCAGCAGAACGCCGCCCTGGTGCAGCAGGCCGCCTCCGCCGCCGCCGCCCTGGAGGAGGAGGCCGCGCGGCTGCGCGAGTCGGTGGCCCAGTTCCGCGTCGACGAGACGAATGGCGACGACGACCTGGCCCGCTGGCTGCCCGACCTGGGCGGCGCCCATGGCGAGGCCCGGGCGTCCCGGCCGCAGCCGGCGGCGACGGCGGTGGCAGGAGCCCAGGACGATGACTGGGAAAGTTTCTGACCAATAAAAAATAACGACCCGGCGCCCCAGGGGGGCGCCATGCAGGGAGCCAAGACATGCGTAATAACCAGCCGGTGACCCGTCGCGAGTACCCCCTCGACGAGCACACCTTCCTGATCTCGCGGACCGATCTCAAGGGCCGCATCACCTACGCCAACCCGGCCTTCGTCGAGGTCAGCGGCTTCTCCCGGGAGGAGCTGATCGGTGCCCCCCACAACCTGGTGCGCCACCCGGACATGCCGGAGGCGGCCTTCGCCAACCTCTGGGAGACCCTCAAGGAGGGCGAGACCTGGACCGGGGTGGTGAAGAACCGCTGCAAGAACGGCGACTTCTACTGGGTGCATGCCAGCGTCACCCCGATCATCGAGAACGGCGAGACGGTGGGCTACGCCTCGGTGCGGGTCAAACCCAGCCGCGAGGAGGTGACCCGGGCCGAGGCGGCCTATCGGGAGATCCGCGAGGGGCGCGGCAAGCGCCTGACGCTGCACCGCGGGCGCCTGCGTCGCCGCGGGGTGATGGCCAAGCTCAAGCGCGTCAACCTGGGCTCCATGCGTGCGCGGATCAGCGGCATGGTGGCGATCTCCATGCTGCTCGTCCTGGCCAGCGGCCTGCTCGGCCTCTACGGCCTCCAGGCCTCCGGCGAGCGCCTCCAGGCCCTCAACCGGGATGGCCTCCAGGACGTGGCGCGGCTGCAGCAACTCGATCGGCTGATCACCGCCGGCTATGAATCCCTGCTGACCACCAACCAGATGGAGCTGGTGCAGAACTCCGAGCGCCTGGTCGGGGAGCTCTCCGGCGTGGCCGAGCGCCTGGAGACCGTCTG
Source organism: Halomonas sp. NCCP-2165 (assembly GCF_023708045.1). Lineage (NCBI taxonomy): Bacteria > Pseudomonadati > Pseudomonadota > Gammaproteobacteria > Oceanospirillales > Halomonadaceae > Halomonas > Halomonas sp. NCCP-2165. The sequence goes on along the minus strand of NZ_BRCY01000035.1, from coordinate 23,810 downwards.
GGGCGAGTACCGGGACCGGGAGGTCAACCATACCCCCCGCGCCGATGCCTTCGATGAGGGCCTTTCGGCCTATATCGAGGACGGGATCCTGGAGATGGTCTCGGTGCTCTCCTCCGAGGACGCCTTCGAAATCTTCACCGGCGCCCAGCAGCGTCGCGATAACCTGCAAGCCAGTGGTCGCGAGCTCTCCGCCCAGGTCAACGGCCTGATCGACGACAAGCAGGGCGCGGCCCTGGTGATGGCCGAGGAGGCCGCCGCCGGCAAGCAGCAGATGATGCTCGCCCAGCTCAGCCTGCTGATCGTCGGCCTGGTGTTGCTGGTGGGCCTGGGGGCCCTGGTGGTGCGCAGCATGATCAAGGCGCTCAGGGAGTCGACCGCTTTCACCCTGCAGATGGCCGCCGGCAACCTGGGGGCCAACATGCCCTCGCGGCGTCGCGACGAGATCGGTCGCCTGATGCATGCCCTGGATATCATGCGCAAGAGCCTCGGCAGCATCGTCGGCGACGTCAATCGCGGCGTCTCCGTGGTGACCCCGGCGGCGCGGGATATCGCCCAAGGCAACGAGGACCTCTCCTCGCGCACCGAGCAGCAGGCGGCCTCCCTGCAGCAGACCGCCTCGAGCATGGAGGAGATGACCACCACGGTGCAGCAGAACGCCGACAATGCCCGCCAGGCCAGCGGCCTGGCGGTGGACAACGCCACCCAGGTGGGGCAGGCCGGCGAGCTGATGGGCGAGGTGGTGCAGACCATGGGGCGGATCACCGAACAGTCCCGCAAGATGACCGAGATCATCGACGTGATCGATTCCATCGCCTTCCAGACCAATATCCTGGCGCTCAATGCCTCGGTGGAGGCGGCCCGGGCCGGCGAGCAGGGCCGCGGCTTCGCGGTGGTGGCCGGCGAAGTGCGCAACCTGGCCAGCCGCTCCTCCAATGCCGCCGGGGAGATCCGTCAGCTGATCGACGGCTCCGCCAAGGAGATCAGCAGCGGCGCCAGCCTGGTGCAGCGTGCCGAGGGGGCCATCGAGGAAGTGGTGGCCGCGGCGACCCGGGTCAACGACATCATGGGCGAGATCTCCTCGGCCTCCGTGGAACAGAGCTCGGGGATCAACCAGATCAATCAGGCCATCAGCCAGATGGACGACGTCACCCAGCAGAATGCCGCCCTGGTGCAGCAGTCCGCGGCGGCGGCCTCGAGCCTCGAGCACCAGGCCCTGCAACTGGCCAATGCGGTCTCCGCCTTCCGCCTGGCCGGCAGCGGCTTCGAGGAGATCCGCGCCGCCAGGGCGGCCCTGGCTCGAGAACATCAGCGCGGCGCTAGCGACCAGGCCCGGCTGCCCCGCGGCCAGGAGGTCGAACCGTCACGGACCCCGGCGGCACCCAAGGCGGATGCCGCCACCGAGGAGTGGGAAGCATTTTGAACGCACCGTCGTCCTGGGAGAGCGTCGCTCAGCCGAGCGGCGCCCTCGAGAAGGATCTCGAGCTGACGGCGGCCGACTTCGCGCGCATTCGTGAGCTGATCTATCAGCGTGCCGGCATCGTGCTGGCGGAGCACAAGCGCGAGATGGTCTACAGTCGGCTCGCCAAGCGCCTGCGCCATCATGGCCTGACCCGGTTCAGCGACTACCTGGCGCGTCTCGAGCGCCAGCCCCAGGCCAAGGAGTGGGAGGCGTTCACCAACGCCTTGACCACCAACCTGACCGCCTTTTTCCGCGAGGCGCATCACTTCCCGCTGCTGGCGGAGCATATGCGCACCCGCCCCGGGCCGGTCCGGGTCTGGTGTGCGGCGGCCTCCACCGGCGAGGAGCCCTACTCCATCGCCATGACCCTCACCGAGGCCCTGGGCTCCCGGGCGAGCCAGGCGGAGGTGATCGCTACCGATATCGACACCGATGCCCTGGCCCGGGCGCGGGCCGGCATCTACCCCATGGAGCAGGTGCGCAAGCTCGACGAGGCGCGGGTCAAGCGCTTCTTCCTGCGCGGCAACGGGCGCCATGCGGGGATGGCCAAGATCCGTCCCGAGCTGGCCGAGCGGGTGGTCTTCGAGGAGCTCAACCTGCTGGCCCCCAGCTGGCCGGTCAGCGGTCCCTTCGATGCGATCTTCTGCCGTAACGTGATGATCTACTTCGACAAGGCGACCCAGGCGCGGATCCTCGAGCGCTTCGCCCCGCTGCTCAAGCCGGACGGCCTGCTGTTCGCCGGCCACTCGGAGAACTTCTCCTACATCAGCGAGGCCTTCCGCCTGCGCGGCCAGACCGTCTATACCAAGGCGCCCCGGTAGGTCGGATAAGCCGGAGGCGCATCCGACGCTGTGTTCGCCTGGCCGAGGATGGTTAAAGTCGCCGGCATACCGGCCGATATTCCTAGTTGAACGTTGTCGGGCGCCTGGCGCCCCAGCCAAGGAGGACTGCCTTGAGTGCAGCCAAGATCAAGGTGCTGTGCGTCGATGATTCGGCGCTGATCCGTGAGCTCCTGACCGAGATCATCAATCGCCAGCCCGACATGGAAGTGGTGGCCGTGGCGCCCAACCCGTTGGTGGCCCGCGACCTGATCAAGCAGCACAACCCGGATGTCCTGACCCTGGACGTGGAGATGCCGCGCATGGATGGCCTCGACTTCCTCGAGCGCCTGATGCGCCTGAGGCCCATGCCGGTGCTGATGGTCTCGTCGCTGACCCAGGCCGGCTCCGAGATCACCCTGCGTGCCCTGGAGCTGGGCGCCCTGGACTTCGTCGCCAAGCCGCAGATGGGCATCCGCCACAACATGATGGAATACGGCGCGGAGATCGCCGAGAAACTGCGCGCCGCGGCCCGCTCGCGGCCCCGCCAGGCGCGTCGCGATGCCAAGGCGCCGCGGCCGGCGGCCCTCAAGGCGCCGCTGGTCTCCAGCGAGAAGCTGCTGATCATCGGCGCCTCCACCGGCGGCACCGAGGCGATCCGCCAGGTGCTCGAGCCGCTGCCGGCGAATGCGCCGGCGATCCTGATCGCCCAGCATATGCCCGGCGGCTTCACCCGCTCCTTCGCCGAACGCCTCGATCGGCTGTGCCGCATTCGCGTCAAGGAGGCCGTGGATGGCGAGCGTATCCTGCCCGGCCATGCCTATATCGCCCCGGGGGATGCCCACCTGCAGCTGGCGCGCAGCGGCGCCAACTATGTGGCGCGCCTGGACGGCGGGCCGCCGGTCAATCGGCACCGTCCCTCGGTGGACGTGCTGTTCCGCTCCGCCGCCCAGCAGGCCGGCCGCAATGCCATCGGTGCCCTGCTCACCGGCATGGGCAAGGACGGTGCCCAGGGGCTCCTGGAGATGCGCCAGGCCGGGGCGGTGACCCTGGCCCAGGACGAGGCCAGCTGCGTGGTCTTCGGCATGCCCCGGGAGGCGATCGCCATCGGCGGTGCCAGCGAGGTGGTCGGGCTGGATGAGATGGCGCCGCGGCTGATGGCGCTGGTGGCCGCCTCCGGGCGTGCCCAGCGGGTCTAGTGGGGCAATGCCTCGCTATCACGCCAGAAACATGAGGGAAGGATGATGCTCGGAATCTTGCGCAGGATCAGTATCCACGGAGCCATGGTCGGCGTACTGGCCTGCTTCGTGCTCTTCTTCGGTAGCGTGGCGCTGTTGGGAGTGCTGGCCGATCGCAATGCCGATCGTACCCTGGGCACCTTGAATCTGATCAGCGCCGATCAGCTCAACGAGATCAATCGCGCCGAGTCGCTGCTCAATGCCGGACGCCTCTACCTGGAGAGCGCCACCAACGCCATGGTGCAGGGACGCACCGAGGAGGCGGCCCGCGCCCGGACCCTGGCCGCTGACCTGCTGGAGCGCGCCGAGGCGCGCTTCGATAACTTTGTGGCGGCACCCAAGACCGAGCAGGGGCGGGGCCTGGCTGGCGAACTGGAGCGCGACTTCGCCACCGTTCTGGGCCTGGCCCGGCGGCAACATGCCGCCCTCGAGGCCGCGGACACCGCGCGCCTCGATACCCTGCGCGGGGAGCTCGTGGCCCCCAGCCAGGCCCTGGCGGAGAGCTCACGCGCCTTTATCGGCTACGGCTTCGAGCGCAGCGATACGCTGATGGCGGCTTACCGGGCCAGCGCCAGCCGCTTCGCCTGGATCGGCCTGGCCATCCTGCTGGCCACCGCCGTGATGCTGGTGATGCTCTACCTGGGCCTGCGCAGGATCGTGATCCGTCCGCTGGGCCAGGCGGTGGAGAGCCTCAAGCGCATCGCCAAGGCCGACCTCTCCGCCGAGATCAGGGTCCTCAGCCGCAACGAGATCGGCGAGCTGTTCGCCGCCATGCGCGAGATGCAGCAGGGCCTGGCCCGGACCGTGGGCACGGTGCGTGACAGCAGCACGGCCATCCATGGCGGCACCCGCGAGATCGCCGCCGGTAACGCCGACCTCTCCTCGCGCACCGAGCAGCAGGCCGCCTCCCTGGAGGAGACCGCCTCGAGCATGGAGGAGCTCACCGCCACCGTGAAGCAGAACGCCGACAACGCCCGTCAGGCCAGCGGCCTGGCCCGGGAGGCCTCCACCACCGCCGAGCGCGGCGGCGCGGTGGTCGAGCGGGTGGTGACCACCATGCATGGCATCGCCGACAGCTCCCAGAAGGTCTCGGATATCACCGGGGTGATCGACTCCATCGCCTTCCAGACCAATATCCTGGCGCTCAACGCCTCGGTGGAGGCGGCCCGGGCCGGCGAACAGGGCCGCGGCTTCGCGGTGGTGGCCGGCGAGGTGCGCAACCTGGCCAGCCGCAGCGCGGATGCGGCCAAGGAGATCAAGGCGCTGATCGATGGCTCGGTGGCCCAGGTGCAGGAGGGCTCCACCCTGGTGGAGCAGGCCGGCGCCACCATGCAGGAGGTGGTCACCGCGGTGAGGCGGGTCACCGATATCATGGACGAGATCTCCGCCGCCTCCCAGGAGCAGAGCGACGGCATCGAGCAGGTCGGCCGGGCCGTGACCCAGATGGACGAGGTGACCCAGCAGAACGCCTCCCTGGTGCAGCAGGCCGCCACCGCCGCCGCCTCCCTGGAGGAGCAGGCCGCGAGGCTGGAGCGGGCGGTGGCGCAGTTCCGCCTGGCCCAGGGGGCCGTCGAGATGCCGGCGCCTCGCCACGAGGCGTGTCCCGCGGCGCTGCCGACCCGGCCGGAGGCCCGTCCCGGCGAGGCCCTGGCCGAGGATGACTGGGAAGCATTCTGAGCGCGGCGGCCCACCCGGTCGCCGTGACCAAGAGAAGCAACTGACCCCTGATGATCGGTGCGCCGATCACCATTGAACGACAGCCACGCAGTAACGAGGAAAACTAATGGCCGACAAGAATATGAGCATTTTGGTGGTCGACGACTTCCCCACCATGCGGCGCATCGTGCGCAGCCTGCTCAAGGAATTGGGTTTCACCAACGTGGACGAGGCCGAGGATGGCCAGGATGCCCTGAACAAGCTGCGCGGCGGCGGCTTCGAGTTCGTCGTCTCCGACTGGAACATGCCCAATATGGATGGCCTGGAGATGCTCAAGCAGATCCGTGCCGATGAGGCGCTCAAGGCGTTGCCGGTGCTGATGGTCACCGCCGAGGCCAAGAAGGAGAACATCATCGCCGCCGCTCAGGCCGGCGCCAACGGCTATGTGGTCAAGCCGTTCACCTCGGCGACCCTGGAAGAGAAACTCAACAAGATCTTCGAGAAATTGGGCAAGTAACGGCACGGGGGACTCCCCCATAGGAGACAGGCATGAGCGGTGAGGCTTCCCAAGGGGCTGACCAGCAGGGCGCTCCCGATGATCTGATCCAGCGCATCGGGGCCCTGACCCGTTCGCTGCGTGACAGCATGCGGGAGCTGGGGCTCGACAAGGAGATCGAAAGGGCCGCCGAGGCGATTCCCGATGCCCGGGACCGTCTCAGCTATGTGGCCAACATGACCGAACAGGCCGCGGACCGAGCGCTGAATGCCATCGACCGTGCCCAGCCGCTGCAGGATCAGCTGGGTAACGAGGCCGAGACGCTGGACAAGCGCTGGGCCGACTGGTTCGAGCACCCCATGGAGCTGGATCAGGCCAAGGCCCTGGTGCGCGAGACCCGCCACTACCTGGGCTCGGTGCCGGAGGTGGTCCAGGCCACCAACAAGGAGCTGCTCGAGATCATGATGGCCCAGGATTTCCAGGATCTCACCGGCCAGGTCATCAAGAAGATGATGGACGTGATCCGCGAGATCGAGCACCAGCTGGTCCAGGTGCTGCTGGACACGGTGCCCGACGGCGAGGAGCGCGAGGCCATGCAGCGGCGTGCCGCCGGTCAGTGGGAGGCCGACGCCAAGAAGCGCGAGGAGTCGCTGCTCAACGGGCCCCAGGTCAAGCCCGAGGGTGCCGATGTCGTCACCAGCCAGGACCAGGTGGACGACCTGCTCGACGAGCTGGGCTTCTAGGCCCCTTATCGAGGTGACCCGCCCCCGGCGCGGGGCGAGAGCCCGTCCTCCCTGTCGAAAAGCGCGGTAGTCGTGGATAAGACCACGATTGACCGCGCTTTTTGGCGTATCGCCGTCCCCCCCCCTTGCCCACAATGAGGCCCCGGGCGGTGGAGCCGTCCGTGAGCGACAGGGCGGGGCATGGCCGAGGGCAGCAGCGACGATCAGGAAAAGACCGAAGAGGCGACGCCGCGACGCCGGGAGAAGGCCCGGGAGGAGGGGCAGGTCGCCCGTTCCCGCGAACTGGCCACCTTCCTGCTGCTGCTGGCCGGGGTGATCGGCTTCTGGGGCCTGGGCGAGACGCTCTATGGCCAGCTCGGCACGGTGATGGAGCAGGCCTTCCTCTTCGAGCGCCGCCACGCCTTCGAGACCATGCCGATGCTCAGCCACGCCTGGACCCTCGGCGAGCGGACCCTGATGGCGCTGATGCCGCTCTTCCTGCTGCTGACGGTGGTGGCCCTGGTGGCCCCGGCCCTGCTCGGTGGCTGGCTGATCTCCGCCAAGTCCCTCAAGCCCCAGCTCAGCAAGCTCAATCCCGCCAAGGGCCTGAAGCGCATCTTCGGTGTCCAGGCCCTGGTGGAGCTGACCAAGGCCATCGCCAAGTCGCTGCTGGTGGGGAGCGTGGCGGTGGCCTTCCTGTGGCATACCAAGGGCGACTTCCTGGCCTTGATGGATCAGCCCATCCGGCAGGCCCTGGCCAGCGCCCTGCGCCTGGCGGCGATGGCCGCGGGGCTGATGGTGCTGACCCTGCTGGTGGTGATCCTGATCGACGTGCCCTACCAGCTCTGGCACCACGCCAAGCAGCTGCGCATGTCCAAGGAAGAGATCAAGCGCGAGCACAAGGAGTCGGAGGGCGACCCCCACGTCAAGGCGCGCATCCGCCAGCAGCAGCAGGCCATGGCCCGGGGACGCATGATGAGCGAGGTGCCCGAGGCCGACGTCATCGTCACCAACCCCAGCCACTATGCGGTGGCCCTGCGCTACGAGGAGGGCGGCATGCAGGCCCCGCGGGTGGTGGCCAAGGGCGTCGATGCGGTGGCGCTGCGCATTCGCGAGCTGGGCGATGCCCACGGCGTGCCGCGCCTGGAGGCGCCGCCCCTGGCCCGGGCCCTCTACCGTCACGTGGATCTCGAGGCGGAGATCCCGGTCGCCCTCTATACCGCCGTGGCGGAGGTGATGGCCTGGGCCTTCAACCTCAAGCGCGCCGATGCCAGCGGCGAACCGGCGCCGCCGCGGCCCGGCGACCTGCCGGTGCCGGATGAACTGGCCGTTCCGCCGGAGCGGCCATCAAGCGAGGAGCCTCGATGAGAGCGCTGAATGACTATCTGGGTCGCCGCGACTGGGCGAACCAGGTCCAGATGAAGCTGCTGGCGGGACCGCTGCTGATCCTGCTGGTGATGGCGATGCTGATCCTGCCGCTGCCGCCCTTCGCCCTGGACCTCTTCTTCACCTTCAATATCGCGCTCGCGGTGATGGTGCTGCTGGTCAGCATGTTCACCCGCCAGCCGCTGGATTTCGCCGCCTTCCCGGCGGTGCTGCTTTTCACCACCCTGCTGCGGCTCTCCCTCAATGTCGCCTCGACCCGGGTGATCCTGATGGAAGGGCACCAGGGGGGCGACGCCGCCGGCAAGGTGATCGAGGCCTTCGGCCAGTTCCTGATCGGCGGCAACTTCGCCGTGGGCCTGGTGGTCTTCGCCATCCTGGTGGTGATCAACTTCATGGTCATCACCAAGGGCGCCGGGCGGATCGCCGAAGTGGGCGCACGCTTTATGCTCGATGCCATGCCCGGCAAGCAGATGGCCATCGACGCCGACCTCAACGCCGGCCTGATCGGCGAGGAGGACGCCAAGAAGCGCCGCGCCGAGGTCTCCCAGGAGGCCGACTTCTACGGTTCCATGGATGGCGCCAGCAAGTTCGTGCGTGGCGACGCCATGGCCGGCCTGGTGATCATGGTGGTCAACGTGATCGGCGGCCTGTTGATCGGCATGCTCCAGCACGACATGGCCTTCGGCGATGCCGCCCGCACCTATACCCTGATGACCATCGGCGACGGCCTGGTGGCGCAGATTCCCGCCCTAGTGATCTCCACCGCCGCCGGCGTCACCGTGTCCCGGGTCACCACCGACCAGGACGTCGGCCAGCAGATGCTCAGCCAGCTGTTCGTCAATCCCCAGGTGCTGATCCTGGCCGCGGCGGTCATGGGCCTGCTGGGCCTGGTGCCGGGCATGCCCAACCTGGTGTTCCTGATCTTCACCGCCCTGCTGGGCGGCCTGGCCTGGCTGCTGATCAAGCGTCAGCAGGAGGCGCTGGTGCAGGAGGCGGAGAGCGCGCCGCCGCCGGCGCCCCAGGAGGCCCCGGAGGCGAGCTGGGACGATGTCCAGCTGGTGGACACCCTGGGCCTGGAGGTGGGGCACCGGTTGATTCCCCTGGTCGACCAGCGCCAGGACGGCGAGCTGCTGGGACGCATCAAGAGCGTGCGCAAGAAGTTCGCCCAGGAGGTGGGCTTCCTGCCGCCGGTGGTGCATATCCGCGACAACCTGGAGCTGGGGCCCAATGCCTATGTGATCACCCTCAAGGGGGTGGAGATCGGGCGCGCCGACGCCTACCCGGGCAAGTGGCTGGCCATCGACCCGGGCCAGGTCTCCGGCCAGCTCGACGGTACCCCCACCGAGGATCCCGCCTTCGGCCTGCCGGCGGTATGGATCGACGCCGGCCAGCGCGAGCACGCCCAGGTCTACGGCTACACGGTGGTGGATGCCGGCACCGTGGTGGCCACCCACCTCAATCACCTGCTGCATCAGCACGCCGCCGAGATGCTCGGCCGCGGCGAGGTGCAGCAGTTGCTCGACAAGCTGGGCGAGGAGCACAAGCCCCTGGTGGAAGAGGTGGTGCCCAAGGCGATCTCCCTGACCGTGCTGCAGCGGCTGCTCCAGCAACTGCTCGACGAGGAGGTGTCGATCCGCGACCTGCGCACCATCCTCGACACCCTGGCCGAGCATGCGCCCCAGCAGCAGGACGTGGGAGAACTGACCGCCCTGGTGCGCATCAGCCTGGGCCGTGCGATCACCCAGCAGTGGTTCCCGGGCCGCGACGAGCTCCACGTGATCGGCCTCGACGCCCAGCTCGAGCAGGTACTGCTGCAGGCCATGAACGGCAACGGCGCCCTGGAGCCGGGCCTGGCGGATACCCTGATGACCCAGGCGGAGCAGGCCCTGGAGCGCCAGGAGGCCAAGGGCGAGCCGCCGGTGCTGGTGGTGCAGCACGGCCTGCGCCCGGTGCTGGCCCGCTTCCTGCGCCGTCGCCTGCGGCACCTGGTGGTGATGTCCCAGGCCGAGATTCCCGATGATCGCACCCTGAGAGTGACCAGCCTGGTGGGAGGTAATGGATGAGCGTGACCCGCTTCCTGGGCGCCAATGTGCGCGAGGCGATGCGCCGGGTGCGCAGCGCCCTCGGCGACGACGCCCTGATCCTGGCCAATCGACGCACCGCGGAGGGGGTCGAGATCCTCGCCACGACGGAGGCCGAGGCGGCGTCCCAGACCGAGGCCCCGGCGGCGTCCCGGAGCGAGGCGCCGGCCCCCGACAGCGGGGCGGACTTTAGCCTGCCCGCCGGACGCAGCCCCGCGAGTTTCGCCCAGGCCCTGGCGGCGCGCCACGGCGTGAGCCTGCCCGAAGATTCGGTGTCGGACCCGGCATCGCGGGACTCCGCGTCCGATTCCCTTCGGGCCCAGGCCCTGGCGGCGCGTAGCGGCGTTAGCCTGTCCGCGACGCCGGCAGCGACCGATGGTTCGCAGGGATCCGGCGACGATCCGGAAATCATCCGCGAGACGCCGCCGCCCAAGCCGTTGAGTCGTGCCCGGGCCGCCTATTCACCGGCTCTCGATGCCTCTGCTGAGCCTCCGGAGGCGGGCGGCCATCCCCTGGTCCCGGAACCGGGCGCTGGGGATCCCGCAGCGCCTCAATCGGCAGTCCAGGAGGCCGATTTCGTCGCCCTGAGCCAGCGGCTGCTTAGCGAGGTGCAGGATATGCGCCAGCTGCTGACCCGGGAACCGCCGGCCCGGGAGGGGCGCCCCGGTGCCCTGCAGGGGCTGCAGCGCCAACTGGTGGCGGCCGGCTTCGGTCATGCCCTGATCAGCGAGCTGCTCGCCGGCCTGCCCACCGAGCTGGCCCTGGCGGATGCCGAGGCGGCGCCGGTGCAGGCCTGGCTCAAGCGCGCCCTGGCCGCCCGACTGACGACCCGGGACGACGAGGAGAGCCTGTTCACCGAGGCCGGTATCCTCGCCCTGGTGGGGCCCACCGGGGTGGGCAAGACCACCACCACCGCCAAGCTGGCGGCCCGCTACGTGATGCGTCACGGCCCCGAGGGGCTGGCCCTGGTGACCACCGACAGCTACCGCATCGGTGCCCATGAGCAACTGCGCATCTATGCCGATATTCTCGGCGTGGAGGTGCATGCCCTGGACGCCGAGACGCCCCTGGAGGGGCTGCTGGGGCGCCTGGCCGACAAGGCCCTGGTGATTATCGACACCGTGGGCATGAGCCAGCGCGATCAGCGCCTGGTGGATCAGGTGGCGCGGCTGCAGCTGGGGCGGCGTGGGGTGCGCCTGATGCTGATGCTCAGCGCCACCAGCCAGGGGGAGACCCTGGAGGAGATCGTTCGGACCTATTGTCGCGCCGCCCGGGCGGCGGGGGCACGCCTCGAGGACGTGATCCTCACCAAGCAGGACGAGGCGGCGCGCCTCGGTCCCTTGCTGGATGGGCTGATTCGTCACGGCCTGCGGCTCAATTTCGTCTGTCATGGGCAGCAGGTGCCCGAGGACATGGCCCGCGCCGATGGACCGACCCTGATCGAGGCGGCGCTGGCCAGCGCCGAGGCGGCGCCCAGCAACGGTCAGGTAGCGGCGGAGTTGCCCCGATTGGCGAGCTGGTCCCGGGACCTGGCCGGTCAGAGTCGCGCCCTGGGCGCCGCCTGGCGTCGCCTGGGACACACGCTGCCCGCCTTCGCGCCCCTGGCCGAGGCCTGGCAGGCGGCGGGCCTGCCGCCGGCGGCGCAGGCCAGGCACCTGGAGGCCCTGTGGTCCCGCGAAGCAGCGGAGGCGGGCGCCATCATGCGCTGGGCGCGGCGGCGTCCCCAGGCCCAGGGCTGGCGCCAGCCCGACCAGCGGCTGACGCCCCAGGGCCTCGGCCTGGGGCTGCCCGCCCTGCAGCATCGCCAGCCCGCCGATGAGATCGAGCGGCTGGCCTGGGCCGACGCCCTGGGGGTTCGCGCCCACCTGTTGCCGAGCCTGCCCGGCCGTGACGCCTGGGACTGGCTGGGCGAGCGGGTGCGGCCCTGGCTGGCCCAGGCCCGGGCCGGCGCCCGGGTCTGGTACCGCGGCGAGCGCCTGCCCCTCGGCGAGCTGGTGGGGCAGGGCGAGGCGCTGACGCCGCTGCCCTGTCGCTACCGTCAGGAGGCGGCGACCCTGAGCCTGCGCCAGTTGGCGGTGGCGGCGTCGCCGGCGGGTCGCCGCCGCCAGGAGGATCGCGCCCTCTGGGCCTGGTGCGGCGAACTGCAGAGCGAGACGGGGCAGCGGCTGGGGCGCCGCTACTGGCTGTCGCCGGCCTGGCTGGAGTGGGATGCCCTGGAGCTGTTGCGTCATCAACTGGGCCTGGAGGGTCTCGAGCGGCTGACCCGGCGCGCCTGGCAGCAGTTGCCGGAGGCCGGGCTCGATCCCCTGGAGCCGCAGCTGCGCTTGACCCTGGCCGCGGGGCTGGCCGCCCTTGCCCAGGCCCTGGAGCACAGCGAGGCGGCCTGGGCCCTGGACCTGCGCGGCGAGCTGCTGGCCCTGCAGGGCGGGCGCCGGGCGCGCAGCGCCGGCCGGCTGCTGGATGGCCTGGTACAGCTGCTGATCGCCAGGGATGCCCTGCGCAGCCTGACCCTGGGGCTGGAGGAAGTGCGATGAATCAGGCGATGTTCGCCGGGGAGGCGGGATAATGAGTGCCGATCAGGCCCAGGGCCTGCGACGCTGGGTCGAGAGCCAAGCAGAGAGCCAAGCAGAGAGCCAAGCAGAGAGCCAAGCAGAGAGCCAGGAACGCGGCGAGGCGCCGCCCCCCGACGCTAGCGGGGAGGATCGGGAGACCCTGATCGCCAGGACGCTACGGGAGATTGCCCTCGCGGCGCCCGGCGAGGCCCCCACGCCGAGCCCCGCTGCGGACGTATCGCTCGAGGACCGGGAAACGGCGATCGCCAGGGTGCTGGTCGAGATCGCCCGTGGCGAGTCACGCACGGCGGCGCAGCGGCCTGCCGAGCCGGCGCTCCCCTCCGCGAAGGCGCCTCCCGAGAAAACGCCAAGGCCGCAGCAGGCGCGGCCCAGGGGTGCCAGGGCGGCCGCGCCGAGGGTGGCCGCCGAGCCGGCGGCGCGGTACCGGCTGCGGGTGCTGGGGCTCGCCGAGGAGGAGCGCCCCCGGGCCCAGCGGCTGCTGGCCGCCTGGGCCGAGCGCGGTCAGCGCTGGGTCGGGGATCCCCGCGCCTGGCGCCTGGCGGCGGTGCCGGCGGAGGCCCTGGGGCGTTATCCCGCCCAGGGCCGCTGGGCGCTGTGGGTGGCCCCGGGCCCGGACGCCTTTCGCCGCGGTTATCGCCTGTTGCTGGCGCTGACCCGCCGTCCCGGGCCGCGGCGCCTGCTGCTGTTGATGCCGAGGATGCGCTCCCGGCGGGGGCTGCCGGATAACCTGGTCCAGGTGGCCACGGACCTGGGGATCGACCTGCTGGTGATCACCCCGTGATGCGGGGGCTCGTCGCGCTGCTTGCCCTGTGGCTCGCCGGCCAGGCCCTCGCCGCCGGCAGCTGGGTGGCCGAGGCGCCGCCGCTGCGACTCTCGATGAGTGACCGCGACAGCCGCTCGGCGCCCCTGGCGCCGCCGCCGGGGATCGCCGAGGGGGGCGAGATCACCCGGGTGCGCTGGCGCCTCGAGGCGCCGCCGGGCGTCTTGCCGCCCCTGCGCCTGTGTCAGGGGCGTCGCTGCCTGCCGCTGAGCGGCGCCCGCGGCGTGAGCGAGGGCCTGGCCGGCGCCGCGGCGGATCGTCCCCTGCGCCTGCAGGGTCGCCTGCCGCCGGGGCGGGGTGGGGCCCTGACCCTGAGCGGCATCCAGGTGATCGTCGACTATCGCTGAAGGGCATTGCGACCCTGGTCGAGATAGCCGGAATAGCCGATGGAGTCGACGGCTATTCGCGCCTTTCCGGCGTGGCCGGGGCCCAATAATAGGAGAGAGTCGGTCGGCGCCGTCGACCGAGTGAGACGACCTTCCAGTTCGAGGCGAGGCATGTACACGGCACAGGGCAAGATCGATCAGACGGCGCTCGTCGAGCAGTATCTGCCGGTGGTGAGGCGACAGGCCCTGGCACTGCAGGTGCGGCTGCCGGCGGGCATCGAACTGGATGACCTGATCCAGGCCGGCATGATGGGCCTGCTGGATGCCATGGGGCGTTACGACGCCTCGGCGGGCGCCACCTTTACCACCTTCGCCAGCCAGCGCATTCGCGGCGCCATGATCGACGAGCTGCGCAGCCGCGACTGGTTGCCGCGCAGCGTGCGGCGCAATGCCCGGGCCCTGGATGCCAGCATCCGCCGCCTGGAGCAGCAACTGGGCCGCCCCCCGGAGGAACGCGAGATCGCCGCGGACCTGGAGATCGATCTCGACACCTATTACCAGCTGTTGGGGGATACCAACAACGGCCACCTGCTGCCCTTCGAGGAGCTGGTGGCGGAGGGGCAGGAGCCCAGCGCCGAGGAGGAGGGCGCCTCGCCCTTCCTGGCGCTGCTCTCCGGCGAGCGTCGCGAGCGCCTGGTGGCGGGGATCGAGGCCCTGCCGGAGCGCGAGAAGCTGCTGATGGCGCTCTACTATCAGGAGGAACTCAACCTCAAGGAGATCGGTGCCGTGCTCGGCGTCACCGAGTCCCGGGTCTGTCAGCTGCATAGCCAGGCCATCGGCCGGCTACGCTCGCGCCTCGCCGAGGAGTAGGGCGCGGCCGGCTGGCCCAGGTTTCCCTAGGCTCTGTACGAAAACTGCCTGCGCTCGCCCATACGGCGTTAAAAATCGGCTCAAAGTACTCATTTACACCCCGTAAACTCCGTCTTTTCGCCGATTTTTGCCTTGTCTGGCCATCGCTCGCCGACTTTTCGTACAAAACCTAGACCTACCGCTGCTTCGGCAGCGGTTTTTTTGTTCTTCGCAGGTTGGCGTGCCGGCATAGCTAGCCGGAGATAAACCGGGGCGAGGTCTCACGCTGAGCTGCGCAGAACGTTTTTGCGTGGCCCCGACGCGCCTCGGCCCCGGCGATTGCCGGGGCCGAGGCGCGAGACGGGGTGGGGTCAGTGGTCGTTATGGCTGAGCCGGGGGTCACCGCCGTCGAGTAGCAGGGCGTAGTCGAGGAGGATCTCGGCGGACTCCTCCACCTCGGCGCGATCCAGCGGGGTCGCTTCCTCCGCGTCCTCGTCGTTGCCCCGGGCATCCACCCAGTCTTCCAGCGGCTCCAGCCCCAGGGCCTCGCGACGGGCGTTCTCCAGGGCCAGCTGACGGGCCTCCTGGGTCTCGAGTTCCTGTTGGCGCCGCTCGCGGTTGAGGCTGACGCTGGTCCGATCCTCGCGCAGCTCGCGCACCAGCTCGGCCTGGTTCTGCAGGTAGACGAAGTTGGGGTGGTCGTCGATGCGTTCCCGGTGGCCGGCGCGCAGCGTCTCGATCACCCGCCAGGGCTCGCCATAGTGGCGATACTGGACGGCGCGCACCTGGTCCCAGGCCAGGGCGTTGTCGAGGCTGCTCTCGCCGATCTCCTCCGGGTCGATCAGGCTGGGGAAGAGGATATCCGGATCCACGCCGCGGTGCTGGGTGCTCTCGCCGGAGATGCGATAGAACTTGGCGCGGGTCAGCTTGATCTGGCCATGGCTCAGGTCGTTGAGGGTCTGGACGGTGCCCTTGCCAAAGGTGCGGTTGCCCAGCACCAGGCCGCGGCCGTAGTCCTGGATGGCGCCGGCGAAGATCTCCGAGGCGGAGGCGGAGAGGCGATTGACCAGCACCGCCAGGGGGCCGTCGTAGAGGCTGCCGCTCTCGGTGTCGCCATACAGGCTGATGCGGCCGCGGGCGTCGCGCACCTGCACCGTGGGGCCGCGATCGATAAACAGCCCGATCAGGGAGTTGGCCTCGTGCAGCGCGCCGCCGCCGTTGTTGCGCAGGTCCAGCACGATGCCGTCGACGTCCTCGGCCTTGAGCTCCTGCACCAGGCGCGCCACGTCGCGGGTGGTGCTGCGATAGTCGCTCTCGCCGGCCTGCCAGGCATCGAAGTCCACGTAGAAGGTCGGCACCTGGATGACGCCGATGCGATGGCGTTCGCCGTCCCGCTCGAGCTCGATGATCTCGCGGCTGGCGGCCTGATCCTCCAGGGTCACGGTATCGCGGGTGATCTCGATGATCCGCGAGCGGGTCATGTCCACCGCCTGAGCCGGCACCACGTCGAGGCGCACCACCGAGCCCTTGGGCCCGCGGATCATGTCGACCACCTCATCCAGGCGCATGCCCACCACATTGACCATCTCGGCGTCGTCGTCCTCGCCCTGGCCCACGGCGACGATGCGATCCGCCGGGGCCAGCAGCCCCGACTTGTCGGCGGGGCCGCCGGGCACCAGGCTGGCGACCTTGACGTACTCGTCCTCGGTCTGCAGCAGGGCGCCGATGCCCTCCAGGGAGAGGCGCATCTGGATATCGAAGGACTCCCCCTGACGCGGCGAGAAGTACTCGGTATGCGGGTCGATGGTGCCGGTCACCGCCGCCATGAAGAGGCCGAAGACATCGTCGCCGTTGGTCTGGCGGATCCGGTTGAGCTGGCCCTCGTAGCGCTGGCGCAGGTTGTCGTGCATCTGCGCCTCGTCCTGGTCGGCCAGCAGCTGGGTCAGGGCGGCGTTCTTGAGGCGCTTGCGCCAGAGTTCGTCGAGCTCGGCCTCGCCCTGTGCCCAGGGCGCCCCGTCGCGGTCGAGCTCCAGGCGGTCGTCACTCTCGAAGGTGAAGTCGAGGCCCGCGTCGAGGCGCGCCAGGATCCACTCCAGGCGGTTCTCCAGGCGCTGCTGGTAGCGCGCGTAGAGGGCGTAGATCGGTTCCAGCTCGCCGTCATAGAGGGCCTCGTCCAGGCGCTCCGCCAGGTGACGGAACTCGTCGACGTCGCTGGCCAGCAGGTAGGCGCGCTGGGAGTCGAGGATATCGAGGAGGCGCTGGAAGGCCTGCCGGGACCAGGCATTACCCAGGCTGACGTCCGCATAGTGGCTGTAGCGTAGCGATTCGGCGACCTCGGCGGCGGCCTGACGCTGGGCATCGGTGGGTAACGAGGTGGCGAGGGTCGAGGCGCTGAATAGCAGGGTCAGCGCCAGGACCGTCAGGCGCCGTAGGGCGACAGTCAGGCTCATCAATGAAGCACTCCCGAATTCATGTACACTTCCCATCCTTAGAAGACACGCTTGCGGCCGCAGGGTTGCACCGACGAACCGGCATTGTAGCAGCCCTTGTCGCCAGTCACAGACCCTTGTGAGAGGTTCCCCCATGCCCCATCTTCCTACCCTCGAACGCCTGCTCGGCTTCCTGCAACGCTCGCCGACGCCCTGGCACGCGGTGGCCAATATGGCCCAGCGTCTGGAGCAGGCCGGCTACCGTCGCCTGGACGAGACGGCCGGCTGGCAACTGCGCCCGGGGGAGAAGGTCTATGTGACCCGCAACGACTCCTCGATCATCGCCCTGCAACTGCCCCGCGGGCCCCTGGCGGCGCTGCGCATGATCGGCGCGCATACCGACAGCCCCGGCCTGCGCCTCAAGCCCAACCCCGCCAAGGTCGCCCACGGCTGGTTGCAACTGGGCGTCGAGGTCTACGGCGGCGCCCTGCTGGCGCCCTGGTTCGATCGCGACCTGGGCCTGGCCGGACGGGTCCACCTGCGCCGCGACGACGGGCGTATCCAGGGGGTGCTGCTCAATGTGCCGCGCCCGGTGGCCGTGGTGCCCAGCCTGGCCATTCACCTGGATCGCGAGGCCAATAACGGTCGCACCATCAACCCCCAGACCGAGATGGCGCCGGTGCTGCTGCAGGGCGGCCAGGCGGCGGACTTCGAGGCGCTGCTCAAGCGCTGGCTCTATGAGCAGCATGGCCTGGAAGGGGTGACCCTGCTCGACTTCGAGCTGGCCCTCTACGACACCCAGCCGCCGGCCCGGGTCGGGGTGGAGGGCGAGCTGATCGCCAGCGCCCGCCTCGACAACCTGCTCTCCTGTTTTATCGGCCTGGAGGCGCTGCTGGCCTCCGACGGCGAGCAGGGCGCCGTGCTGGTGGCCAACGATCACGAGGAGGTGGGCAGCGCCAGCGCCTGCGGCGCCCAGGGCCCCTTCCTGGAGGACGTGCTGCGCCGGGTCAATGCCCAGTTGGGGGAGGGCGGCGACGAGGGCTTTATTCGCCTGATCCAGGCTTCAAGAATGATCTCCTGCGACAACGCCCATGCGCTGCATCCCAACTTCGCCGACAAGCATGATGCCGGCCATGGCCCGGCCATCAATGGCGGCCCGGTGATCAAGGTCAATGCCAACCAGCGCTACGCCACCAACAGCGCCACCGCGGCGATGTTCCGCGACCTCTGCCAGGCGCAGGGGGTGCCGGTGCAGACCTTCGTGACCCGCGCCGACATGAGCTGTGGCAGCACCATCGGGCCGATCACCGCCAGCGAGCTCGGGGTGCCGACCCTGGACGTGGGGGTGCCCCAGTGGGGCATGCACTCGATCCGCGAGACCTGCGGGGTGCGCGACGCCGATCAGTTGATCCGCGTGCTGAGCGGCTTCGTCAATCGCGCCGACCTGGTGTGATGGCATCGCGGGGCGGGCTCCCCCGTCCCGCGATGCGTCATCCCCCAGACGAAAAAACGCCCGCCTGGCAAGCCAGGCGGGCGTTTTCTTGTGTCTTTGGTGGCTACGCCCTGATTCGAACAGGGGACCCCATCATTATGAGTGATGTGCTCTAACCAGCTGAGCTACGTAGCCAACGGCGCGTATCCTACCCAACAAGGGCCTGATACGTCAAGACTTTTTCTTAGACGTTGAAGCGGAAGTGGATCACGTCGCCGTCCTTGACGACATACTCCTTGCCCTCCAGGCGCCACTTGCCGGCATCCTTGGCGCCCTGCTCGCCGCCCAGGCCGACGTAGTCGTCGTAGCCGATCACCTCGGCGCGGATAAAGCCCTTCTGGAAGTCGGTGTGGATCACCCCGGCGGCCTCGGGGGCGGTGGCGCCGACCTTGACGGTCCAGGCGCGCACCTCCTTGACCCCGGCGGTGAAGTAGGTCTGCAGGCCGAGCAGCTCGTAGCCGGCGCGGATCACCCGATCCAGGCCCGGCTCCTCCATGCCCATCTCGTCGAGGAACATGGCGCGCTCCTCGTCGTCCAGCTCGGCGATCTCCGCCTCGATCTGGTTGCACACCGGGACCACCACGGCGCCTTCCTCGGCGGCGATCTCCTGGACCACCTCCAGGTAGGGGTTGGCCTCGAAGCCGTCCTCGTTGACGTTGGCGATATACATGGTGGGCTTGAGGGTCAGGAAGCCGAAGCTCTTGAGCGCCTTCTTCTCGTCGTCATCGAGGCCGAAGCTTCTCAGCGGCTGGCCCTCGGCCAGGTGGGGCTGGATGCGCTCGAGGATCGCCTTGGTGGCGATGGCCTCCTTGTCGCCGCCCTTGGCGACCCGTACCAGGCGCTGGATGGCCCGTTCCACGGTGTCCAGGTCGGCCAGGGCCAGCTCCAGGTTGATGGTCTCGATATCGGCACGGGGATCCACCTGGTTGGCGACGTGGATCACGTTGTCGTTATCGAAGCAGCGCACCACATGGGCGATGGCCTGGGTCTCGCGGATATTGGCCAGGAACTGGTTGCCCAGGCCCTCGCCCTTGGAGGCGCCCGCCACGAGCCCGGCGATATCCACGAACTCCATGGTGGTGGGCAGCACCTTCTGGGGTTTGACGATTTCGGCCAGCTTGTCGAGGCGCGGATCGGGCATCGGCACGATACCGACATTGGGCTCGATGGTGCAGAAGGGGAAGTTCTCGGCGTCGATGCCGGACTTGGTCAGCGCATTGAAGAGGGTGGACTTGCCCACATTGGGCAGGCCGACGATACCGCAGTTAAAACCCATGGGATCTTCCTGGAAGGTGTTCGTGATAGGCGATTGGCCGCTATTCTACTCGACCGAGCCATCAGCTATAAGCCGTAAGCGGCAAGAAAACCCGATTCGGCCAGCCGTGGGGTGACGTGGTAGGTCGGATACGCCGAAGGCGCATCCGACACACCGCAGGGGTGCCAGGCCTGTCGGATGCGCTCGCCTGCGGCTCGCTTATCCGAGCTAGGCCGCGGAAAAGCCATGCAGCCGATTCATGGCCCGGGCCCAGTCGCCGGCCAGGGCGTCGGGGAGGGTGGCCTGGATCTCGTCCAGGGCGGCCTCGATGGCGGCAAGCTCCGCCTTGCCGGGACGGCCCAGCACATAGTTGACCACCTGCTTGGCGTTGCCCGGGTGGCCGATGCCGATCCGCAGCCGGTGGAAGGCCTTGTCGTTGCCGAGGGCGCTGATGATATCGCGCAGGCCGTTATGGCCGCCGTGGCCGCCGCCGCTCTTGTAGCGGGCGGTGCCGGGGGCGATATCCAGCTCGTCGTGGGCCACCAGCAGCTCGTTCGGGGCCAGCTTGTAGAACTTGCACAGCGCCGCCACGGCGGCGCCGCTGCGATTCATGAAGGTGGTGGGCTCGAGCAGGTGCACCTCGTGGCCGTCCAGGCGCACCTTGGCATAGTGGCCCAGGAACTTCTTCTCCGGGCGCAGCTCGCTGAGCCCGCGCCGGGCCAGGGCCTGGACCAGCCAGGCGCCGGCGTTATGTCGGGTCGCCTCGTAGTCGGGGCCGGGGTTGCCGAGTCCGATGATCGCCTTGATCTGGGGCATGATGGCATCTCCACAAAGCAATCAAGCGCCCCGTGGGGCGCTTGATCGAACGAGCGAAGGGAGGCGAGGACGCCTCCCGAGGAGCGACTTATTCGGCGCTCTCTTCGCCACCTTCTTCGCCTTCGGCCTCGTCACCGCCGCGCACCTTGGGCTTGGTCAGGCTGACCAGGGCCTGGTCGTGGTCGGCACCGTGGCTCAGCTCGACCAGGCTCACGCCGGCCGGCAGCTGGAGGTCGGAGAGGTGCAGGATCTGGCCGATCTCGGTCTCGGTGATGTCGATTTCCAGGAAGTCGGGCAGGTCCTTGGGCAGACAGCTCACTTCCACCTCGTTGGCCAGGACGTGCAGCTCGCCGCCCTGCTCCTTGATGGCCTTGCTCTGCTCTTCACCGATCACGTGCAGCGGCACCTTGATGGTGATGGCGTGAGTGGCGTCGACACGCAGGAAGTCGGCGTGGGTGACCAGCGGCTTGAAGGGGTGACGCTGCAGGTCACGCACCACCACGGTCTCCTTCTGACCGGCCACGTCGAGGGTGATCACGGAGGCGAAGAAGGCCTCGTCCTCGATGGCCTTGTAGAAGGCGGACTTCTCGACGGAGATCGGCTGGGGCGCCTTCTCACCACCGTAGATGATGGCGGGCACCTCGAGGTTCGCACGACGCAGGCGGCGGCTCGCACCTTTCCCCAGGTCGTTACGAACGCTGGCAGTCAAAGTGAATTCGGACATTGGAAAACCTCATGGGTTGGATCGAGAAAGCGTTATCCCCGCGACCAGGCGATAACGCTTCCCAGGAGCCCGGCGGTGCCGGGCGGGCTACCGAGCGCCCTGTCTCAGTGGAACATGGCGCTGACGGATTCTTCGTTGCTGACCCGGCGAATCGCCTCGGCGATCAGCCCGGCCACGCTCAGCTGGCGAATCTTGCCGCTGCGGCGGGCGGTCTCGGAGAGGGGGATGGTGTCGGTGACCACCACCTCGTCGAGCACCGAGCCGGTGATGTTGTCGACGGCGGGGCCGGAGAGGATCGGGTGGGTGGCATAGGCCACCACGCGGCGGGCGCCGTGATCCTTGAGGGCCTCGCCGGCCTTGCACAGGGTGCCGGCGGTATCGATCATGTCGTCCACCACCACGCAGGTGCGGTCCTGGATGTCACCGATGATGTGCATCACCTGGGCCTGGTTGGCCTGGGGGCGACGCTTGTCGATGATGGCCAGGTCGGCGTTGAGCTGCTTGGCGATGGCGCGGGCGCGGACCACGCCGCCCACGTCGGGGGAGACCACCACCAGGTCGTCGTAATTCTGGCGCTCGATGTCGTCGAGCAGGATCGGCGAGCCGTAGACGTTGTCCACCGGCACGTCGAAGAAGCCCTGAATCTGATCCGCGTGCAGGTCCATGGTCATCACCCGGTCGACGCCGGCCTTGACCATCATGTCGGCCACCACCTTGGCGGAGATGGGGACGCGGGCGGAGCGCACCCGGCGATCCTGACGGGCGTAGCCGAAGTAGGGCACCACGGCGGTGATCCGGTGGGCGGAGGCGCGGCGCAGCGCGTCCACCATCAGGATCAGTTCCATCAGGTTGTCGTTGGTGGGGGCGCAGGTGGACTGCAGGACGAAGATGTCCTTGCCGCGCACGTTCTCATTGATCTCGACCGCGATTTCGCCATCGCTGAACTGGCCGACCGTGGCATGGCCGAGCCGGTTGTCCAGGCCCTCGGCAATCTTACGGGCGAGTTCGGGATTGGCGTTCCCGGTGAAAACCATCAATTTAGACACGCGCGGCACCTTTGGGAGTCTGGGGATCTCGTCAGGGATGAGAAGCTGTCGGGCGGGAAGTGGCTGGGGTAGCAGGATTCGAACCTGCGCATGGCGATACCAAAAACCGCTGCCTTACCGCTTGGCTATACCCCAGCAATCTTGCCGATCTCGGCGCCTGGCCGACTCGGGTCAGGACGCCGATGTCGCTCGCTCTTCCAACACCGCATGGAGGGGCGATCGGTTGCATCCCCGCGCCTTGAAGCCCTGCCAGTCGTGGCGGCCAAGTCGGCGCAGAATGCTATCCGCATCCGCCTCATTCGTCAACCAGGCGAAGAGGCAGGCGCCGGTGCCGGTGAGTCGCGTTGGGGCGAAGCGGGCCAGCCAGTCCAGGGCCTCGGCGACCGCCGGATAGAGCTCGCGAACCGTGGCTTCACAGTCGTTGTGCCAGCACGCCGGCCCCTCTCGCAGGGCGCGCGCCATGGTAATGGGGGGGGTATGACGTGTCAAACCGGGGGCGTTGAAGACCGCCGGGGTGGCCACCGAGACGCCGGGGTGAATGACCACGAACCAGGGGGTGTCCAGCTCGACCGGGGTGAGCCGCTCGCCGATGCCCTCCGCCCAGGCGGCATGGCCGTGGACGAAGACCGGCACGTCGGCGCCGAGGCGCAGACCCAGCTCGGCGAGCCGCTCCCGGGAGAGGCCCAGGCCCCAGAGTTCGTTGAGACCCAGCAGGGTGGTGGCGGCATCCGAGCTGCCGCCGCCGAGGCCGCCGCCCATGGGCAGGCGCTTCTGCAGGTGGATATCGGCGCCCTGGGACGCGCCGCTCTCCTCCCGCAGCAGGTGCGCGGCGCGCAGGATCAGGTTGTCCTCGGCGGTGACGCCGGCCAGGGCCGGGGTCAGGCGCAGCTCGCCGTCGTCGCGGGACGAGAGGCTCAGGGTGTCGCCGTGGTCGAGGAACTGGAAGAGGGTCTGCAGCTCGTGATAGCCGTCGGCACGGCGGCCGGTGATATGCAGCAGGCGATTGAGCTTGGCCGGGGCCGGCAGGTGCAGCGTCCTGGTCACCGGGAGACCTCCGGTCGCCACTCGTTGATCACCAGGGTGACCCGGAGGCCGCCATGGCTCATCACCAGGCGCCGCGGCAGCCACAGGCCGTTGGCCCAGGTCCAGTCGCGGTAGTCGATCTCCCAGCCGGCCTGGCGCAGGCGCCGCGGGTAGCCCCGGGCATCGCGCTCCAGCGCATGGGGGCCGGCGGCGGGCAGGCCGCGGATCCAGTGGTCCAGGGCCGAGACCGGCAGGCTCCAGCCGAGCTGCTCCTCGAGCAGGGCCTCGGGGCTCTCGGCCTCGAAGCGCCCCTCGGGGGTGGTCAGGGAGACCCGGCCGCTGCGACCCTCCAGGGTGCTGCGGCCGCTGCCGAAGGGGCCGCTGAGCAGCAGGCGATAGTGATAGGGGGTCTGGCGCCAGTCGAGGTTGGCGCTGGTGGCCTCGTCCGGGGTGCGCAGCCCGACCCGGGCGATCAGCTCCCAGGCGTTTAGGGCCTCGACGGCCGCGGCCTGGTCGCGCCAGGGGCCGCGTTCGGCGGGGGCCTCGGCGACGGGGGGGCGGGTGGCACAGCCGGCCAGCAGGGCCAGCATCAGCAGGGGGG
>NZ_BRCY01000034.1:0-33749 GCF_023708045.1 Halomonas sp. NCCP-2165 | reverse complement strand
CGGTTTATTCAAACCGCCCTGCGCGAGTGGGCCTATGCGCGATCCTATGACAGCTCGGAGCAGCGGGGCCGGTATCTGCTGGTTTGGCTTCACCAGTACAACTGGCATCGACCGCATGCCAGCTTGGATTACCATCCTCCGGTTAGCCGGCTAGGTCTTTCTGTGAACAACCTGGTGGGTTTACACATCTAGGGTGGTTGCTTCCAGCGACCATACTCGCTTCTGCTGGCCACTTATCTCCCCGCGACAGCGGCGGTCGCCGATGGCCCGCTGAAAGTTCCTTGACGACTGCGTTATAATGGTCCTCTTTGCGACGGTGCCCCGGCGCCGGGCGCCCAGGCGTCTTCAGGCTTATCCACACGGACTTATTATGAAGAGTGCAGATATCAGACAGGCCTTTCTGAGCTACTTCGAGGCGCAGGGCCATACCATCGTGCCGTCCAGCTCCCTGGTGCCGGGCAACGACCCGACCCTGCTGTTCACCAACGCCGGCATGGTGCCGTTCAAGGACGTCTTCCTGGGGCGCGACCCGCGTCCCTATGTGCGGGCCACCTCGTCCCAGCGCTGCGTGCGCGCCGGCGGCAAGCACAACGACCTGGACAACGTCGGCTACACCGCCCGCCATCACACCTTCTTCGAGATGCTGGGCAACTTCAGCTTCGGCGACTACTTCAAGCGCGACGCCATTCGCTTCGCCTGGACCTTCCTCACCGAGACCCTGGGCCTGCCCAAGGAGAAGCTCTGGGTCACGGTGCATATCAGCGACGACGAGGCGGAAAAGATCTGGAAGGAGGAGATGGGCATCGACCCGGCGCGCTTCTCCAAGCTGGACGAGGACAACTTCTGGCAGATGGGCGACACCGGCCCCTGCGGGCCCAGCTCCGAGATCTTCTACGATCATGGCCCCGAGGTCTGGGGCGGCCCTCCCGGCAGCCCGGAAGAGGACGGCGACCGCTATATCGAGATCTGGAACCTGGTCTTTATGCAGTATGACCGGGACGCCCAGGGCACCCTCAATCCGCTGCCCAAGCCCTCCATCGACACCGGCATGGGCCTGGAGCGCATCGCCGCGGTGATGCAGGGGGTGCACTCCAACTACGAGATCGACCTCTTCCAGAACCTGCTGGCCGCCGCCGCCGAGGCCACCGGTCACGGCGACACCAGTACCCCCTCGCTGCGGGTGATCGCCGACCATATCCGCTCCTGCGCCTTCCTGATCGCCGATGGCGTGCTGCCCTCCAACGAGGGGCGCGGCTATGTGCTGCGCCGGATCATCCGCCGTGCCATCCGCCACGGTCACAAGCTGGGTGCCCAGGGCGCCTTCTTCCACAAGCTGGTGGCGGCGCTGGATGCCGAGATGGGTCACGCCTATCCGGAACTGCGCCAGGGCCGCGAGCAGATCGAACGGGTGCTGGCCAAGGAAGAGGCGCAGTTCGCGCGCACCCTGGATCATGGCATGGGCCTGCTGGAAGCGGCGCTGGGCGAGCTCGATGGCGAGATGCTGCCCGGGGCAACGGTGTTCAAGCTCTACGACACCTACGGCTTCCCCTATGACCTGACCGCCGACGTCTGCCGCGAGCGCGGCGTGAGCCTCGACGAGGCCGGCTTCCAGCGTGAACTGGAGGCCCAGCGCGAGCGCGCCCGGGCCGCCAGCCAGTTCGGTGCCGACTATGGCGCGGCCCTCGAGCTCGACGGCGAGACCGACTTCACCGGCTACGACCGCCTGGAGGACGAGGCCACCGTCACCGCCATCGTCGATGCCGCCGGCAACGAGCTGGCGGGCCTGGCCGAGGGCCAGAAGGGCGTGGTGGTGCTGGATCGCACCCCCTTCTATGGCGAGTCCGGCGGCCAGGTGGGCGACACCGGCTATCTGGAGCTCGACGGCGCACGTTTCCAGGTCACCGATACCCAGAAGCAGGGCAGTCACCATCTCCATCAGGGGCTGATGGTGGCGGGCGAGCTCGCCGTGGGCGCCCAGGTGAAGCCTCGGGTGGACGCCTCCCTGCGTGAGGCCACGGTGCGCAATCACTCCGCCACCCACTTGCTGCACCAGGCGCTGCGCGAGGTGCTGGGCGAGCATGTGCAGCAGAAGGGCTCCCTGGTCAGCGCCGAGCGGCTGCGCTTCGACTTCAGCCACTTCGAGGCGATGACGCCCGAGCAGCTGGCCGAGGTGGAGTCCCGGGTCAACGCCCAGATCCTCGCCAATGCCGAGACCCGCGTCGAGCATATGAGCCTCGACGAGGCCAAGGCCCGCGGCGCGGCGGCGCTCTTCGAGGCCAAGTACGCCGACAGCGTGCGGGTGCTGACCATCGGCGCCGACGGCTACTCCGTGGAACTGTGCGGCGGCACCCATGTGGCGCGCAGCGGCGATATCGGCTGCTTCCATATCGTTACCGAGGCGGGCATCGCCGCCGGCGTGCGCCGGATCGAGGCGCTCACCGGCGAGGCGGCCCTGGCCTACTTCCGCGAGCAGGAGGCCCGGGTGGCACGCATCGGCGAGCGTCTCAAGGCCAAGCCGGAGCAGGTCGAGGAGCGGGTCGCCGCCCTGACCGAGCGCAACCGCGGCCTGGAGAAGGAACTCGAGCGCCTCAAGGCCAAGCTGGCCAGCGCCGCCGGCAGCGACATGCTCGCCGAGGCCCGCGAGGTGGGCGGCGTCAAGCTGCTGGCCAAGCAGCTCGAGGGCGTCTCCGGCAAGGAGCTGCGTGGTGTCCTCGACCAGCTCAAGAACAAGCTGGGATCCGGCATCATCGTGCTCGGCGTGGCCGATCCGGAAGGCGGCAAGGTCAGCCTGATCGCCGGGGTCACCGATGACCTCACCGCCCGCGTCAAGGCCGGCGAACTGGTCAATCACGTGGCCGCCCAGGTGGGCGGCAAGGGCGGCGGCCGCCCCGACATGGCCCAGGCCGGGGGCAGCGATGCCTCTGCCCTGCCGGGGGCCCTGGAGAGTGTGCCGAGCTGGCTCGAGGCCAAGCTCGCCTCTTGATACGAAGGGCCGAGTGGCAGCAATGCCCCGGCCCTTTTCTTTGCCGGTTCCCGATCATTCATCGATTCACTGACCAATCAGGACACTTGCATATGGCGTTATACGTACAGAAATTCGGCGGTACCTCGGTGGGCTCCGTGGAGCGCATCAAGGCCGTGGCCGAGAAGGTCAAGAGGTTCCGCGAGGACGGTCACCAGGTGGTGGTGGTGGTCTCCGCCATGAGCGGCGAGACCAATCGTCTGATCGGCATGGCCAACGAGATCAATGACGAGCCTACGCCCCGCGAGATGGACATGCTGGTCTCCACCGGCGAGCAGGTGACCATCTCCCTGCTGGCCATGGCCCTGCACAAGCTGGGCGTGCCGGCCACCTCCTACACCGGCTCCCAGGTGGGCATCCTCACCGACAGCGCCCACACCAAGGCGCGCATCCAGCGCATCGAGACCGACGAAATGCGCGAGGACCTGGACGAGGGCAAGGTGCTGGTGGTCGCCGGCTTCCAGGGGGTCGACGAGGAGGGCAATATCACCACCCTCGGTCGCGGCGGCTCCGACACCACCGGGGTGGCCCTGGCCGCGGCCCTGGGCGCCGACGAGTGCCAGATCTACACCGACGTGGATGGCGTCTACACCACCGACCCGCGGGTCTGCTCCAAGGCTCAGCGCCTGGATACCGTCACCGTGGAGGAGATGCTCGAGCTGGCCAGCCTGGGCTCCAAGGTGCTGCAGATCCGCGCCGTCGAGTTCGCCGGGAAATACAATGTGCCGCTGCGCGTGCTGTCCAGTTTCCAGGACGGCCCCGGCACCCTGATCGTCGCTGACACAGATGAAGAAGAGGACTCCATGGAAGAACCGCTGATCTCCGGTATCGCCTTCACCGCCAACGAGGCCAAGCTGACCCTGCTCAATACCCCGGACGTGCCCGGCGTGGCCTCGCGAATCCTGGGGCCCATCGCCGACGCCAACATCGAAGTCGACATGATCGTGCAGAACGTGGCGCCGGCCGGCGACTACACCGACTTCACCTTCACCGTCGCCAAGGGCGACTACAAGCAGACCCTGAAGATCCTCAACGAGCAGGTGCTGCCGGACCTGGGTGAGGGCGAGGTGAAGGGCGACGACAATATCGCCAAGGTCTCCCTGGTGGGCGTGGGCATGCGCTCCCACGCCGGCGTGGCCTCCAAGATGTTCCGCGTGCTCGCCGAGGAGAACATCAATATCCGCATGGTCTCCACCTCCGAGATCAAGATCTCCGTGGTGATCGACGAGAAACAGATGGAGCTGGCCGTGCGCGCCCTGCACAGTGCCTTCGGCCTCGACAAGAGCGATATCGAGAGCGAGTAACGCGCCAGTGCCTGTCATCCCTTCTACGCTGAAGGGAAGGCCCGGAAGCCGAGGCCCCGCGGGGCCTCGGCTTTTTCGTTGGGCGGGGCATTTGGCCTGGGGCCTTGCATGACGCATAATTCAATTCGGTTACATAAAAATATGCGCATCCCGTGCAACCATAAGTCTGAGAAGGAGATCAGCCATGCTCATCTTGACCCGCCGTGTCGGTGAGACGCTTATGATCGGCGACGACATCACCGTCACCGTCCTGGGCGTCAAGGGCAATCAGGTCCGCATCGGCGTCAATGCCCCCAAGGATGTCGCGGTACATCGTGAAGAGATCTATCAGCGCATCCAGCGTGAACGGGCCGATGATGACGAAGGCAACCCCGCCTGAGGCAGGAAATCCGCCCGCTGCCGCGCTTCGAATAAAAAAAGTTTCCCCAAGTGTTGGACAAACCCCATTGGAAACGCTAACATACGCGCCGTGTTGATGAGGGAGAGGTGGCCGAGTGGCTGAAGGCGCTCCCCTGCTAAGGGAGTATGGGGTTTATAGCCTCATCGAGGGTTCGAATCCCTCCCTCTCCGCCATACGGCCTAGGCCGGCATCGACACTCAGGCATGCGCCCGTAGCTCAGCTGGATAGAGTACCTGACTACGAATCAGGTGGTCGGAGGTTCGAATCCTCCCGGGCGCGCCATTATCGACACGGGACCGATGGTCAGAGTCGATAGGAGTCGCCTGAATTTTCTGATAAGCGCCCGTAGCTCAGCTGGATAGAGTACCTGACTACGAATCAGGTGGTCGGAGGTTCGAATCCTCCCGGGCGCGCCAGATACTCAAACCCGCTCCACTCGGAGCGGGTTTTCTGCTTTTCACTAGCCGAGACCTGCCAGCGAGGGCGGGGCTCGACGATCGTTTGGCGCCCGGCGAAAGCCGTGGCGCCTTCTTTTTGTCGGATCAACCCTCATATCCGGCGGCGTCCCGGCCGCCGGGTTCTCGTCAATCGCCACTCTCGACGTCTTCCGATTGCCTGACAGCGGCGTTATCGGTCCGTCAGCGCCGTGGCGTCTTGTGTCGTGGCGAGGCCCTCGAGAAAATCGTCCAGCGCCGTGATGCGGCGCAGCGTGGCGAAGCGACGAGCCGCCTCGGCATCACGGCCGCGCATCTGGTTGAGCCACTGCTTGA
Organism: Halomonas sp. NCCP-2165; assembly: GCF_023708045.1. Lineage (NCBI taxonomy): Bacteria > Pseudomonadati > Pseudomonadota > Gammaproteobacteria > Oceanospirillales > Halomonadaceae > Halomonas > Halomonas sp. NCCP-2165. The sequence goes on along the minus strand of NZ_BRCY01000034.1, from coordinate 28,253 downwards.
GCAGCGAGACCACCACCCGCTCGGGGAGGGTGTCGCGCTTGAGGCAGGCATAGGCGGTGAGGATCTCGGCGCGGGCCGCCCAGGGGGTGATCGGTAAGCGTTCTCCCGTGAGCTGCCAGTGGCGGATACGCGGCGCCAGCCAGGGGTCGGCGAGGGCGCCGCGGCCCAGCATCACGTCCCGGCAACCGGAGAGGGTGCGCGCCTTCCAGTACTCCTCCAGGGTCCAGATATCGCCATTGGCGATCACCGGAATGCTCAGGGCGCGGCGGATGCGGGCGATCCACTCCCAGTGGGCCGGCGGGCGATAGCCCTCGTCCCGGGTGCGGGCATGTACCACCAGGTGGCGGGCGCCGCCGCGCTGGGCCGCCAGGGCGCAGGCCAGGGCCAGTCGGCGATCGGAGAAGCCGAGGCGAATCTTGGCGGTGACCGGGAGGCTGTCGCCCACGGCGCCCGCCACGGCGGCCACGGCGGCCTCCACCCGGCGTGGGTCGCGCAGCAGGGCGGCGCCGCCGTCGTGGCGATTGACGGTCTTGGCCGGGCAGCCAAAATTGAGGTCGATGCCGCCGGCGCCCAGGCGCAGGGCCTGTCGCGCATTGGCGGCCAGGGCGTCGGGGTCGGAGCCCAGCAACTGCAATTGCACCGGGACGCCGCTGGGCGTGGCGGGGGGCGTGATCGCCAGCTCCGGGCAGTGCTTATGGAAGACCCGGGGCGGCAGGCGGGCATCGACGACGCGCACGAATTCGGTCACCGCCCAGTCGAAGCCGGGGCGCGCGGTGAGCAGGGTTCGGGCGTGGGCGTCGAGGATTCCCTCCATGGGCGCTAGGCCGATCCGCCCTTCATGTAGTAAATTAACAAGCTGATCAACCATGGTGCCATTGCAAACTTTGTAGATTCAGGCAGCTTATTGTATCAGCCGAATAGCGCCCACCGCCCGGCGAGTTCACCGGCGGCGGGACAAGCAAGGGGAACCTGAGATGCTGGACACGGAACTCTTACAAGAAGGCCTGGCCCTGATGGGCTTCGGCATGGGCTTCGTCTTCGTCTTCCTGACGTTGCTGGTCATTGCCACCACCCTGATGAGCCGGGTGGTCGATCGGCTGGTGCCGGCGCCGGAACCGAAGGCTCCGGCCGCGGCGCCGGCCCGGCAAGACGACGAGGAGCTGCTGGCGGTATTGAGCGCCGCCGTGCATCGCTATCGCCAGCGTCATCGTCGTTAAGGCGAAACGCTTCGCGCCGGGAGCCGCCCTTCCGGCTGTCACGCTTCGACTTCCAATCATAAGGACGACAAGGTCATGACTCAGACCCAACGCCCGCTGGGCATCACCGATGTGGTGCTACGAGACGCTCATCAGTCGCTGCTTGCCACCCGCATGCGCCTGGACGACATGCTGCCCATTGCCGAGAAGCTCGACCGGGTCGGCTTCTGGTCGGTGGAGTCCTGGGGCGGCGCCACCTATGACGCCTGCATTCGCTACCTGGGCGAGGACCCCTGGGAGCGCATCCGCGCCCTCAAGGAGGCGATGCCCAACACCCGTCAGCAGATGCTGCTGCGGGGGCAGAACCTGCTGGGCTATCGCCACTACGCCGACGACGTGGTGGACAAGTTCGTCGAGCGGGCGCGTACCAATGGGGTGGACGTCTTCCGGGTCTTCGACGCCATGAACGATCCGCGCAACCTGGAGCGGGCCATCGCCGCGGTGCGCAAGGTGGAAGGCCACGCCCAGGGCACCCTCTCCTATACCGTCAGCCCGGTGCATACCCTGGATGGCTGGGTCGAGCTCGGCAAGCGCATCGCCGCCATGGGCGCCGACTCCCTGGCCATCAAGGATATGGCCGGCCTGCTCAAGCCCTACGACGCCTATGAGCTGGTCACCAAGCTCAAGGCCGCGGTGGATATCCCCATTCATATGCAGTGTCATGCCACCACCGGCATGTCCACCGCCACCGCCCTCAAGGCCGCCGAGGCGGGCATCGACAACGTCGACACCGCCATCTCCTCCCTGTCCATGACCTATGGTCACAGCCCCACCGAGTCGGTGGTGGCCATCCTCCAGGGCACCGAGCGGGACACCGGCCTCGACCTGGAGCTGCTGGAAGAGATCGCCGCCTACTTCCGTGAGGTACGCAAGAAGTACGCCGCCTTCGAGGGCTCCCTGAAAGGTATCGACTCGCGCATCCTGGTCGCCCAGGTGCCGGGGGGCATGCTCACCAACATGGAGAATCAGCTCAAGGAGCAGGGCGCCGGCGACAGGCTGGACGACGTCCTGGCCGAGATTCCCAAGGTGCGTGAGGACCTGGGCTTTATTCCGCTGGTGACGCCGACCTCCCAGATCGTCGGCACCCAGGCGGTGATGAACGTGATGATGGGTGAGCGCTACAAGTCGATCTCCAAGGAGGTCCAGGCGCTGCTCAAGGGCGAGTACGGCGCGGCCCCCGCCGAGTTCAACCAGGAGCTGCAGGCGCGAGTGCTGGAGGGCGGCGAGCCCATCACCTGCCGCCCGGCGGATCGGCTGGAGCCGGAGATGGATCGCCTGGCCGCCGAGCTCAAGGAGAAGGCCAAGGCGGAGGGTATTCGCCTGGCCGAGGGCGAGCGCGAGATCGATGATGTCCTGACCTATGCGCTCTTCCCGCAGATCGGCCTGAAGTTCCTCAAGAATCGCGATAATCCGGATGCCTTCGAGCCGGCGCCCCAGGCCGCGGATAACGGCGGTGCCCAGGTGCCCGCCAAGGCCGAGGCCCAGGCGCCGGCCGGCACTCCCGAGACCTACACCCTCACCGTCAACGGCAAGCAGTATGTGGTCGAGGTGGCCGAGGGGGGCCAGATCCAGCAGGTGCAGGCCCAGGGCGGTGCGCCTCAGGCGGTCGCGCCGTCCGCCCCGGCGGCCCCCGCCGCCGGCAGCGGCGAGGCGGTCGTCGCGCCCCTGGCCGGCAATATCTTCAAGGTCAACGTCAAGCCGGGGGATAGCGTCGCCGAGGGGGATGTGGTGATCATCCTCGAGGCGATGAAGATGGAGACCGAGGTGCGTGCGGCCAGCAGCGGCACCGTTGCCGAGGTCAAGGTCAAGGAAGGCGACAGCGTATCGGTCGGCGATACGTTGATCGTTCTCTAAGGGCATTGTCATGGATAAGTTGCTGACTCTCTGGTACGGCTCGGGGCTCTACAACCTGGGCCTGGGCCAAGTCGTGATGATCGTCATCGGGCTGTTGCTGCTCTACCTGGCGATCCACAAGAAGTTCGAACCCCTGCTGCTGGTACCCATCGGCTTCGGCGGCATCCTGGCCAATATCCCCGAGGCGGGGCTGGCGCTCTCGGCGCTGGATCAGGCCATCGAGGTGGCGCGGCCGGCGGTGCTTCAGGAGCTGGCATCGGTCATGCAGGTGAGCCTGGCCGGTAGCGATGTGGAGGCGTGGCGCACCACCCTCTACGGCGCCGCCCATGGAGGTCTGCCGCCGGAGCTGGTGCGAGCCGCCACCGATATCGCCAAGGGCGCCGGTTACAACAATGGCATGCTGTACCAGTTCTACAGCGTGGCCATCGCTTCCGGCGTGGCGCCCCTGGTGATCTTCATGGGGGTCGGGGCCATGACCGACTTCGGGCCCCTGCTGGCCAATCCGCGCACCCTCTTCCTGGGGGCCGCGGCCCAGTTCGGGATCTTCGCCACCCTGATGGGGGCGGTGGGGCTGACCGCCCTGGGGGTAATGGACTTCTCGCTCAATCAGGCCGCCGCCATCGGCATCATCGGTGGTGCCGACGGCCCGACCTCCATCTATGTGTCGAGCATCCTGGCGCCGGAACTGCTGGGGGCCATCGCCGTGGCGGCCTACGCCTATATGGCGCTGGTGCCGTTGATCCAGCCGCCGATCATGCGTGCCCTGACCAGCGAGAAGGAACGGGCCATCGCCATGAGCCAGCTGCGCCCGGTCTCCAAGCTGGAGAAGATCGTCTTCCCGCTGGTGCTGCTGGTGCTGGTGGCGCTCTTCCTGCCGGATGCGGCGCCGCTGCTGGGGATGTTCTGTTTCGGTAACCTGATGCGCGAGTGCGGCGTGGTGGAGCGCCTCTCCGATACCGCCCAGAACGCCCTGATCAATATCGTCACCATCTTCCTGGGGCTCTCGGTGGGTTCCAAGCTGGTGGCCAGCCAGTTCCTGGCGGTGGAGACCCTGGGCATCATGGGGCTGGGGATCGTGGCCTTCGCCATCGGTACCGCGGCGGGCATCCTGATGGCCAAGCTGTTGAATGCGGTCAGCAAGGTGCCGATCAACCCGCTGATCGGCTCGGCGGGGGTCTCGGCGGTGCCCATGGCGGCGCGGGTCTCCAACAAGGTGGGCCTGGAGGCCAACCCGCACAACTTCCTGCTGATGCATGCCATGGGTCCCAACGTGGCCGGGGTGATCGGCTCGGCGGTGGCCGCCGGGGTGATGATCAAGTACCTGGGCTAAGGCCTCGCTGGGTACTGGTATGCTTCGATGGCGCCCCACGGGGCGCCATCGTCGTATGGGGGCGGAAGGCCTTAGGAATGGTCGAGCAGGCGTACCTCGCCCTTGAGGCGGGCGCTGAGCGGGGTGATATCGACGGCCTCGCCCTGGGGCCAGCCCACGGTGAGGATGACCCCTGCGGCGCCGTAGTCGACGGCCTCGATGGGCACGTCTCGGCCCTCCAGCCAGTGCCGGGCCTCGGCCTCGCCGGCGAAGGCCACCGCCAGGCGCCGTGACTCCCGGGGCGTAAAGGAGCGGGTGGGCAGGGTCTCCAGGGCCTGGGCCACCGCCTGGGCATAGGCCCGGGCCAGGCCGCCGGTGCCCAGCTTGGTGCCGCCGAAGTAGCGAGTCACCACGCAGCCCACCTGGCCCAGGCCGCTACCCTCCAGCACCTGGTACATGGGGCGGCCGGCGGTGCCGCCGGGTTCGCCATCATCGGAGAAGCCGATGGCCTGCTGCTCGCCGGGCGGACCGGCGATAAAGGCGCTGCAGTGGTGGCTGGCACCGGGGTGCTGGCGGCGTGCCTCGGTGAGCAGGGCCTCGAAGGCCGCCGGCTCGGGGGCATGGCAGACCCAGGCGAGGAAGCGACTGCGTTCCACTTCCAGCTCGTGGGCCAGCCACTGGCCGGCGGGCAGATCGGGAATCGGGTAGCTCATCCATCCAGGCCCTGGCGCACCACGCCCATCACCAGGCCGAGGACCTGGACGTCGTCGTTGTCGAGGAAGATCGGGGCCATGCTCTCGTTGGCGGGCTGCAGGCGCACGCCGCGCTTCTCGATATAGAGCTTCTTCAAGGTGACCTCCTGGTCGTTGATCATCACCACGGCGGTCTCGCCGTTCTCGGCGCTCTCCTGGCGCTCGATGATGATAACGTCGCCGTCATGGATATTGCAGTCGATCATCGAATCGCCGCGCACCCGCAGGGCATAGGTATTGCGACGCACCATGCGGCTGGGCACATGAATGGCCCCGGCCTGGTGGCAGGCCTCCATGGGCATGCCGGCGGCGACCTGGCCGAGCAGCGGGATCTCCACCAGGTCGCTGGCATCCAGGGGTTCCCAGGCATCGGCCAGCGGCAGGTTGGGGCGGCGGTAGAGGTAATGGGTGGCGACAGACTGCATGCTCTATCTCCCTGGCGAGGCGGCGCGATGCCGCGAGGCGAGTTACTGTAACTATTTACAGTATTCTGAATCATAGCAAGGCCTGGCCATCTGGCAAGCGCCACCTTGGCCGACGCCGCGCTGCGACTGGCTGACGCATCGGTCAGGCTGGTCTGGGAATGGCTTTCCATGTAAAGTGCCCGGCTGACCAACGATGCCGGGAGAGTGTGGTGAGCTTCCGCCTGCAAGGCTGCCAGTTGAGCTGTGAACGCGATGGGCGCGAGCTGTTTCGCGACCTGGATTTCGACGTCGAAGGCGGTCAGATCCTGCGTATCGAAGGCCCCAACGGCAGCGGAAAGACCACCCTGTTGAAGATCCTCTCCGGGCAGCTGCACGACTTCGATGGCGAGCTGCGCTGGGGCGATCAGCCGATCGCCCGGGTACGCGATCACTACCTGGCCAATCTGCTCTATCTCGGCCATGCGCCGGGGGTCAAGGCGGCCCTGACGCCCCTGGAAAACCTCGCCTGGTACCAGGCCCTGGCCGGCGACGTCGGCAGCGAGGCGGCGCGCATGACGGCCCTGGAGCGGGTCGGCCTGGGCGGCTTCGAGGACGTGCCGGCGGCGCAGTTGTCGGCGGGTCAGCAGCGCCGGGTGGCCCTGGCGCGCCTGGAACTGACCCCGCGTCCCCTGTGGATCCTCGACGAGCCCTTTACCGCCATCGACAAGCAGGGGGTCGAGGCCCTGGAGCGCCGCCTGCTGGCGCATGCCCGTCGCGGCGGCAGCGTGATCCTCACCACCCACCACGACCTGACGCCCCTGGGCGAGCTGCGCCGCATTCGCCTGGGCGAGGGAGGGCGCCATGTCATCCAGTGATACCCTCGATCAGCCCCTGACGGTGGTGGAACCCCGCGGCGGTCTCGGGGTCGCACTGGTGGCGACCCTGAGGCGCGACCTGACCCTGATGCTGCGTCGGCGCAGCGAGGTGATGAATCCCCTGGTGTTCTTCGCCCTGGTGATCACCCTCTTTCCCCTGGGGCTCTCCCCGGACCCCCGGCTGCTGGCCACGGTGGCGCCGGGGCTGCTATGGGTGGCGGCCCTGCTGGCGACCCTGCTGTCGCTGGATTCGCTGTTCCGTGCCGACTTCGAGGATGGCAGCCTCGAGCAGCTGCTGCTGGCCCCCCAGCCCCTGGCCGCCATGGTGCTGGCCAAGGTGATGGTACACTGGCTGCTCACCGGCCTGCCCCTGGCATTGATGGCCCCGGTCCTGGGACTGATGCTGGGCCTGCCCGCGGGGAGCCATCTGATCCTGATGCTGGCCCTGGCCCTGGGCAGCGCCAGCCTCAGCCTGGTAGGGGCCATCGGCGCCGCCCTGACGGTGGGGCTGGCGCGGGGCGGGGTGCTGCTGTCGCTGCTGGTCTTGCCGCTTTATATTCCGGTGCTGATCTTCGGCGCCGGGGCCGTCCAGGCGGCCCTGCTGGGGGATGGGGTCGGCGCGCATCTGGCGATTCTCGGGGCCCTGCTGGCCCTGGCGGTGATGCTGGCGCCCTGGGCCATCGCCGCCGCCCTGCGCATCAGCGTCAACGGCTAATCTTCTCGAGGTGATCGACACTCATGTGGGCCTTTATTCATAAGCTCGGCTCGCCCAAGTGGTTCTACGGCATCAGCGCACGGCTGATGCCCTGGTTCTGGGCCGCGGCGACACTCCTGATCCTGGCCGGCACGATCTGGGGCCTGGCCTTCGCGCCCGCCGACTATCAGCAGGGCAATAGCTTCCGCATCATCTATGTGCATGTCCCGGCGGCCTTCCTGGCCCAGTCGATCTTCGTCGGCATGGCCAGCGCCGGCCTGGTCTTCATGGTTTGGAAGATCAAGGTAGCGGACATGGCGGCGGCGGTGATGGCGCCGCTGGGGGCGGCGATGACCTTCGTCGCACTCTTCTCCGGCGGCGTCTGGGGCATTCCCACCTGGGGCACCTGGTGGATCTGGGACGCGCGCCTCACCTCCATGCTGATCCTGCTGTTCCTCTACGTCGGCGTGATCGCCCTGCGCGGGGCCTTCGCCAGCCGCGACAGCGGCTCCCGGGCCGCCTCGGTGCTGGCCATGGTGGGGGTGATCAATATCCCCATCATCAAGTACTCGGTGGACTGGTGGTACACCCTCCACCAGCCGGCCAGCTTCACCATCACCTCGCGCCCGACCATGCCGCTGGAGATGTGGGCGCCGCTGCTGATGATGGTGCTGGGTTTCTACTGCTTCTTTATCGCCCTGACCCTGATGCGTACCCGCAACGAGATCCTGCGACGCGAGTCCGGCAAACGCTGGGTGCAGGCGCTGGCCGAGGAGGGCGCCTGATGGCCTTCGAGAGCGTGTCGGATTTTCTGGCCATGGGCGGCCATGCGCCCTATGTCTGGACCGCCTGGGGGCTGACCGCCGCCCTGCTGGTGGGAAGCGTGCTGCATGCCCGCGCCGAGCGCCGCCAGCTGCTGCGAGAACTCAAGCGTCGCGCCCGGCGGGAGCGCCAGGCGCCACGCAACACCGATATCGAGGAAGGCGCATGACCCCCAAGCGTAAACAGAAGCTGTTCGTGATCCTGGGCCTGGTATCGCTGGCGGCCATCGCCATCGGCCTGACCCTCTATGCCCTGCGTTCCAATATCAACCTCTTCTTCAGCCCCATCCAGATCGCCGCCGGCGAGGCCCCCATCGATCGCCAGATTCGTGCCGGCGGCATGGTCAAGGAGGGCAGCGTGACGCGTAACCGCGACAGCCTGGACGTGGAATTCGTGGTCACCGATTTCGTCGAGGACCTGGCGGTGCGTTACAGCGGCATCCTCCCCGACCTGTTCCGCGAGGGGCAGGGCGTGGTGGTGGTGGGGCGCCTCACCGAGGAGGGCGTGCTGCGCGCCGACGAGGTACTGGCCCGTCACGACGAGAACTACATGCCCACCGAGGTGGCCGAGGCCCTGGAGGCCGCCGGTTACTCCCCCGCCGACTATGGCGTGAAGCTCGACTGAGGTCCCGGAGTCACCATGCTGATCCAGATGATCCCCGAAATCGGCCACTTCGCCCTGATCCTGGCGCTGCTGATGGCGCTGGTGCAGGCGCTGATGCCCCTGGCCGGGGCGGCGACGCGGCGCCCGCTGTGGATGGCCTATGCAAGGCCCATGGCCGCGGGCCAGTTCGGCTTCGTGCTGCTGGCCTTCCTGTGCCTCTCGGCCAGCTACCTGCTCGATGACTTCAGCGTCGCCAACGTGGCCAACAACTCCAACTCCCTGCTGCCCTGGTACTACAAGGTCAGCGCCGTGTGGGGTAACCACGAGGGCTCCATGCTGCTGTGGATCCTGATGCTGGCGGGCTGGAGCTTCGCGGTGGCGTGCTTCTCCCGCAACCTGCCCGAGGCGATGCTGGCCCGGGTGCTGGGCATCATGGGGCTGATCAGCATCGGCTTCCTGGCCTTTATCCTGATCACCTCCAACCCCTTCGAGCGGCTGCTGCCCAATGTGCCCGGCGACGGCGCCGACCTCAATCCGCTGCTCCAGGATTTCGGCCTGATCATCCATCCCCCGACCCTCTATATGGGCTATGTGGGCTTCTCGGTGGTCTTCGCCTTCGCCATCGCCGCCCTGCTGGGCGGTCGCCTGGACGCCGCCTGGACCCGCTGGGCACGCCCCTGGACGAATATCGCCTGGGCCTTCCTGACCGTGGGCATCGCCCTGGGGAGCTGGTGGGCCTACTACGAGCTGGGCTGGGGCGGCTGGTGGTTCTGGGACCCGGTGGAGAACGCCTCCCTGCTGCCCTGGCTGGCGGGCACGGCGCTGATTCACTCCCTGGCGGTGACCGAGAAGCGTGGCGCCTTCAAGAGCTGGACGGTGCTGCTGGCCATCTCCACCTTCTCGCTGTCGCTGCTCGGCACCTTCCTGGTGCGCTCCGGGGTGCTCACCTCGGTGCATGCCTTCGCCAACGACCCCAGCCGCGGCTTCTTTATCCTGATGCTGCTGGGCATCACCGTGGGCCTGTCGCTGCTGATCTTCGCCCTGCGCGCGCCGCGGGTCAGTCATGCGGTGGGCTTCAACTGGCTCTCCCGGGATGCCCTGCTGCTGATCAACAATATCCTGCTGGTGATCATGACCGTCACCGTGCTGCTGGGCACCGTCTACCCGCTGCTGCTGGACGCCCTGGACATGGGCAAGATCAGCGTCGGCCCTCCCTATTTCAACGCCCTCTTCGTGCCGCTGACCGTGGTGCTCTGCCTGTTCATGGGGCTGGGGCCGGTGTCCCGCTGGAAGCGCATGGCCGCCGGCGAGCTGTGGCGGCGCCTGGCGCTCGCCGGCCTGGCCGCCCTGGTGATCGGCATCCTGGCGCCGCTGCTGTACGGCGGCGAGTGGAATCTCTGGGTCAGCCTGGGGCTGGTCAGCGCCCTCTGGCTGGTGCTGCCGATTCTTCGCGATCTGTATGACAAGAGCCGCAAGACCGGCCTCGGGCGCCTGTCGCTGGCCTACTGGGGCATGGTGCTGGGCCACCTGGGCGTGGCGGTGACCATCGTCGGGGTCGCCGTGGTCTCCAACTACAGCGTGGAGCGCAACGTGCGCCTGGCCCCCGGCGACAGCGTCCAGGTGGCCGGCTACGAGTTCGCCCTGACCGACCTGCAGGCGCGCCGCGGCCCCAACTTCCTGGCCGACACCGCCACCTTCGAGGTGCGCCGCGAGGGGGCCTCGCGGAGTTTCACCATGGCCCCCGAGAAGCGCCTCTATCTCGCCCGTGGCATGCCCATGACCCAGGTGGCGCTGCGCCCCGGCCTGTTCCGTGACCTCTACGTGGCCATGGGCGAGGACCTGGAGGACGGGAGCTGGGCCATTCGCATCCAATACAAGCCCTTCGTGCGCTGGCTGTGGCTGGGTGGCCTGCTGATGGCCGCCGGCGGCGTGCTGGCGGTGGCGGATCGCCGCTATCGCCGTCGGGCCACGGCCCCGGCCGGAAAGGAGGCCCTGGCATGAAGCGTCGCCTGATCCTGCTGGTGCCCCTGCTGGGCTTCCTGGTGCTGTCGATCTTCCTCTATCGTGGCCTCTCCCTGGACCCCGCCCAGCGCGATTCGGCGTTGCTGGCCCGGGACTTCCCCGCCTTCGAGGCGAGTACCCTGGAGGATCCTGAGCGGCGCGTCGACCGCTCCCTGCTGGAAGGCCAGGTGACCCTGGTCAATGTGTGGGGCGAGTGGTGCCCGACCTGCAAGCAGGAGATGCCGCAGCTGCTCGACCTGGCCGAGCGCGGCATTCGCCTGGTGGGCATCGACTACAAGGACACCCGCGAGCAGGGCCTGGAGTTCCTGGCGGAGTTCGGCAACCCCTTCGAGGTCAATATCTTCGACCCGGAGGGGGAGCTGGGCTTCGAGCTGGGGGTCTACGGCGCCCCCGAGACCTTCCTGGTGGATCGCGACGGCATCATCCGCTACCACCACACCGGCTATATCACGCCGCAGGACGTGCGTGAGGTGATTCTTCCGGAGGTGCAGAAATGGCAGTGATGCGTTTCCTGGCCCTGGGTCTGGCGCTGCTGCTGGGCGGTGGCCTGGCCTGGGCCGGCGCCATCGAGACCCGGGAGTTCGACGATCCGGTGCTGGAGCAGCGCTATCACAGCCTGACCGCCTCGCTGCGCTGCCCGCTGTGCCAGAACCAGGCCATCGACGACTCCGACGCCCCGGTCTCCGCGGACATGCGCGAGCGGGTCTATCGGCTGCTGCTGGACGGTCGCGCGGATATCGAGATCCTCAACCATATGACCGAGCGCTTCGGTGACTATGTGCTCTATAACCCGCGCCTGGAAGGCCGCACCTACCTGCTGTGGGGACTGCCCGTGGCCCTGCTGGGCGTGGGCGGACTGCTGGTGGTGCTGGTGGTGCGTGCCCGGCGCAACGCCTCCGCCCGGCGGCTCAGCGCCGCCGAGCGCGAGCGCCTGGATGCCCTGATCAATCGCGAGAGGTCGCAATGACGCAACTCTGGATCGCCTTTGCCCTGCTGCTGGTGCCGGCCTTGTGGCTGCTGAGCCATCCGCTGCGCCGCGCCGCCGCGGTGCACGCCGCCCAGCGCGACTTCGAAGACAACGACCGCACCGCCGAGCAGAACGTCGCGGTGTTCCGACGCCGCCTGGCCTCCCTGGAGGCGGCCCGGGAGCGCGGCGAGATCGATGCCGAGCGCTTCGCGGAAGACCGGCTGGAACTGGAGCGCAGCCTGCTGGAGGATACCGCCGACCTCGAGGCGCGCCCCCTCAAGACGGCGCGCTCCGGGCGCCTGGCGGTACCGCTGATCATGGTGGTGGTGGTGATCGCCGCCGTGGCCTGGTACCAGCAGGAGGGCGAGGAGGACAACCTGGCCCTCTACACCGCCATCCAGGAGGCGCGCCAGGCCCCCGAGGCCTCGGCGGGCCTGATGATCCAGCGCCTGGAGCAGGAGGCCGCCCGCCAGCCGGACAACCCCAATGTGTGGATGAGCCTCTACCCCCTCTACCGGGATACCGGTCAGGGGGCGGCGGCGATCCGCGCCCTGGAGCGGTTGATCGAGCTGGAGGGGCGCCAGGTGCCGCTGGTCGCCCAACTGGCCCAGATCGAGTTCTTCGTCGCCAACCGTACCCTCACCGAGGAGGTCCAGGCGCTGGTCGACGAGGTGCTCGCCGAGGACCCCCGTCAGCCCACGGTGCAGGGCATGCTGGGCATCGCCGCCTTCGATAGCGGCCGCTACGAGCAGGCCATCGAGCACTGGCGCCGTGCCGTGGCCGGTTTCGAGGACCCGGCCTCCGCCGAGGCCCTGCGTCAGGGCATCGCCGTGGCCCAGGAGCGCCTGGGCGCCTCCCGGGAGGAGATCGATGCCACCCTGGCCGAGGGGCCGGGCCTGAACCTGCGCATCGCCCTGGCCGAGGGCCTGGGCGAGGGGCTGGACGAGGCGACCCCGGTCTTCGTGGTGGCCCGGGACGTCGCGGGCGAGCTGCCGCCCCTGGCGGTGGCGCGGCTCAGCGTCGGCGAGCTGCCCGCCACCCTGCGCCTCAGCGACGCCGATGCCATGAGTCCCCAGGCGCGCCTCTCCCAGGTCTCGGAGGCGCGGCTGGTGGTGCGGGTCTCGCGCAGCGGTCAGGCCGCCCCCGAGGCCGGTGACCTGTTCGGCGAGCATGACGCCGTGGCCCTGCAGGACGCCGACGCCGAGCCCATCGAGGTCCGCATCGACCGTATCGTCGACTAGTCGCCAACCAGGGACGGGTTATGCGCCTCACCTCCATCAAGCTGGTCGGCTTCAAGTCCTTCGTCGACCCCGTGACCGTGCCCTTCGATGGCAACATGACCGCCATCGTCGGGCCCAACGGCTGCGGCAAGTCCAATATCATCGACGCGGTGCGCTGGGTCATGGGGGAGTCCTCCGCCAAGACCCTGCGCGGCGAGTCGATGGCCGATGTCATCTTCAACGGCTCCACCGGGCGCAAGCCGGTGGGCCAGGCCAGCATCGAGCTGCGCTTCGACAACCGCGACGGCGGCCTCGGCGGCGTCTATGCCCAGTACGCCGAGATCTCGGTGAAGCGTCAGGTGACCCGGGACGGCCAGTCCGGCTACTTCTTCAACGGCCAGAAGTGCCGGCGCCGCGATATCGCCGACCTCTTCATGGGCACCGGCCTGGGCCCCCGTTCCTACGCCATCATCGGCCAGGGCATGATCTCGCGGCTGATCGAGGCGCGTCCCGAGGAGCTGCGCTCGACCCTGGAAGAGGCCGCCGGCATCTCCAAGTACAAGGAGCGTCGCCGCGAGACCGAGAACCGCATGCGTCGCACCCAGGAGAACCTGGAGCGCCTGGACGATATCCGCGAGGAACTCGACAAGCAGCTCGAGCGCCTCAAGCGCCAGGCCGAGGCGGCGCGTCGCTACCGCCAGCTCAAGGAGCAGGAGCACCGCCTCAAGGGCGAGCTGGCCCTGCTGCGTGGCCGCGCCCTGCGTGCCGAGCAGGGCGAGCAGGAGCATCGGGTCCGCGACCTGGAGACCGCCGTGGAGCGCGAGCTGCTGGGGCAGCGCCAGTGCGAGTCGCGCCTCGAGGAGGCCCGGGTCGAGCACGACCGCCTGGCCGAGGAGCTGGAGGGCCACCAGGCGCGCTTCTACGAGAGCACCGCCGCCGTGGCGCGCATCGAGCAGAGCCTGGAGCATGCCCGGGGTCGCGAGGCGCAACTGGCCCGGGACCTGGAGAGCGCTCGCCGCGAGCTGGCCGACCTGGATCGCCTGGGCGAGGCGGACGGCGAACGCCTGGCCGCGGTGGAGGAGCGCCTCGAGACCCTGGGGCCGGAGCAGGAAGAGGTAGCCGAAGCGCTCGCCGAGCTGGAGGCCGCCCTGGAGGAGGCCGAGGGCCAGGCTCTCGAGGCCGGCGAGCAGTGGGAGGCCTTCAACGACGCCTACCGGGAGGCGAGCCGCGAGGCGGAGCGTACCCAGGATCGCATCAAGACCCTGGAGCAGGCCCTGGCCGGCATCGCCAATGAGCGTCAGCGCCGCCGCCAGCAGCGCGACGAGCTGCCGGGCCTGGCCGAGCTGCGTGCCCAGCGTGACGAGCTCGCCGAGCAACTGGCGGAGGCCGACCTGGCCCAGGAGAGTCAGGAGTCGCGTCGCGAGTCGCTGCAGGGCGAGCGTCAGGCCTTGCGCGAGCGGCTCGCCGAGCGTGAGAGCGAGCGCGAGACCCTGCGCCAGCGGCGCAGCCGCCTGGAGGGCGAGCTGGCCTCCCTGGAGGCCCTGATCGCCGCCGCCCTGAGCGACGACGACCAGGCCCTGGAGTCGCACCTGGAAAGTCATGGCCTCGCCGCGGCGCCGCGCCTGGGCGAGCGACTCCAGGTGGCGGCGGGCTGGGAGGAGAGCCTGGCCTGGGTGCTGGCGCCCTGGCTCAATGCCCGCCTGGTTCCCCTGGAGGGGGGGCGCGAGGCGCTGGGCGGCCTGGTCGAGGGCGAGCTGGTGCTGCTCGACCCGGAACCCGCCCCGACAGACGGCGAGGCGGACAGCCTGGCGGCGCGGGTCGAGGGCGCCGGTCCCCTGCAGGCGCTGCTGGCCGGTATCCGCTGTGTCACCGATCAGGCCGAGGCCTGGCGGCGCCAGGCGAGCCTGGCCCCCGGCGAGAGCCTGATCAGTGCCGATGGCCTCTGGCTGGGTCGCGGCTGGGCGCGGCGTCGCGGCGCCCAGGCCGGCGGCGATGGCCTGCTGCTCAACCGTCGCCGCCGGGACGAGGTGGCCGAGTCCCTGGTCCAGGCCGGCGAGCGCCTGGACGCCCTGGAGGCGGAGCTCGCCGACCTCAAGGCCCAGGAGACCGGCCTCGAGCAGGCCCTGGAGCGTTGCCGCGAGGACGAACGGGAGCAACAGGGACGGCGCCAGCAGCTGGCCCTGGCCGAGGCCAACCTGGTCAGCCGCCTGGAGCACCTGGCCAGCCGTGCCGAGGAGCTGGACGAGGAGCTGGCGCGCCTCGCCGAGCGCCATGAGGAGACCGAGCTGACCCTGGAGGAGGCCCGGGAGGCCTGGCAGCAGGCCATGGAATGCCTCGAGGCCCAGGGTGAGACCCGCGAGACCCGGGACCGTCAGCGCCGCGAGGCGGCCGAGCGCCTGGCGCAACTGCGCGGTCGCCAGCGCCCCCTGGCGGAGCGCGCCCAGCAGCTGGCCCTGGAGCACCAGCGGCTGACCACCGAGCGGGCCGGCCTGGCCCAGCAGCAGGGCCGCGGCGAGGAGGCCCGGGCCCGCCTGGAGGAGAAGTGCGCCGAGCTGGAAGAGCAGCGCGAGATGCTGCGTGAGCCCGAGGAGGAGCACCGCGAGCGCCTCGACGAGCTGCTTCACGAGCGCGACAAGGCGGAGCGCGCCCTCAACGCCTGCCGCAATCGGGCCGCCGCCCTCGGCGAACGGCTGCGCGAGGACGAGCTGGCCCGCCAGACCCACGAGCGCAACCTCGAGGGGGTGCGTGAGCGCCTCCAGGAGGCGCGGCTGCAGGGCCAGGCCCTGGCCATGAAGGCCGAGGCCCAGGACGAGCAGCTCGCCGAGCTGGGCCACGACGTCGCTACCCTGGAGGCCGGCCTCGATCCCAACGCCACCGAGTCCGCCTGGCAGACCAACCTGGAGGCCACCACCGAGCGGATTCGCCGCCTGGGGGCCATCAACCTGGCGGCCATCGAGGAGTACGAGCAGCAGGCGGAGCGGCGCGACTACCTGGAGGCCCAGCATGCCGAACTGAGCGAGGCCCTGGAGACCCTCGATCGGGCGATTCGCAAGATCGACCAGGAAACCCGCACTCGATTCAAGCAGACCTTCGACCAGGTCAACGAGGGCCTGCAGACGCTTTTCCCCAAGGTCTTCGGCGGCGGGACCGCATGGTTGACGCTGACCGGCGACGATTTGCTGGAGACCGGGGTGGCCATCATGGCGCGTCCTCCCGGCAAGAAGAACAGCACCATTCATCTGCTTTCCGGGGGCGAAAAGGCCCTCACCGCCCTGTCGCTGGTGTTCGCCATCTTCCAGCTCAATCCGGCACCCTTCTGCATGCTCGATGAGGTGGATGCCCCCCTGGATGATGCCAACGTGGGTCGCTATGCCAAGCTGGTAAAGGAGATGTCGGAGTGGGTGCAGTTCATCTATATCACCCATAACAAGATCGCCATGGAGGCCGCCGACCGTCTGATGGGGGTTACCATGCAGGAGCCCGGCGTCTCGCGGCTGGTGTCGGTCGGCGTGGACGAGGCCGCGGTGCTGGCCGAAGCGTGATTATTTCGACAGGGTGATAACCGAGACGAGACGCGATAGTCTGTTCTCGAACAGGGAATAAGAAGGGGCGATTGCAGGCGACGGCGCCACCACTTGACATTCAAAAAAGTGGCCCCGTTTTTGGTAATCGCGCTATGCTGGTGTCGAACGTTTCATTCAGGCATGGCGCCTTAGCAGACAGGCAAGACGACCCATGGAACTAAGAGAGTGGCTAATCATCCTGGGGCTGGCCCTGGTGACCCTCATCGTTATCGATGGCGTGCGTCGCCTGCAGCGTCAGCGTCGAGTGCCCCGGTTGGATCGCGTCGATGGCCAGGCCATCGATGAGGCCCGGGAGCAGGAAGAGGACCCCGAAGCCGCGGCCCGAGAGGCCGAGCTGAACTGGGAGTTGCCCAATGGAGGGGCACGGGTGGTACGACCCGCCAGCTACGATAGCGAGGCCCAGCGCCCGGCGCCCAAGCCCAAACTGAGGCGTCAGGAACACCCGGGGCCCTCCCGGGTGCTCGCCGAATGGCAGGCCAACCGACCCAGCGAGCAGGCCCCGGAGGCGTCGCATGACGCCTCGCCAGTGGCCGGGCCCGAGCCCGAGGCACCCCGTCCTGCGCCGGCGGCGAGAGAAGAAGAACGCCCAGACATCGCCGCGACCGACTCGGCGACACCCCCGCCGACCGAGCCGGCCCAGGTCGAGCCCAGCCTCGGTCTCTGCGATGACGATCGGGCCGGCGACGCCGCGGCCAAGCGCCCGACGACGCCCGACGATGAGCCGGCGCCTGATGCGACCGAGTCTGCCCTGGTCACCGATCCCGCCGACCACGACTCTCACGGTGACGATGAGCGCTACCGGCTGGTGGATTTCGACGGCATGGCCGACTCCTTCAAGAGTGGCTCGGTGAAGATGGGGCAGTCGGTGCAGCGTTTCGGGGCCGGCCTCAAGAAGGGCCTCCACGAGCGCCGCGAGCAGAATCGCCAGCGCAAGCAGGAGCGCGAGCGCCAGAAGGCCGAACAGGCCGCCGCCGAGTCGGCGCGTCGCCAGCAACAGGAACTCGAGAAACAGCAGGAAGCCGAGCGCCAGAAGGCCGAGGCGCAGGCCGCCGAGCAGCGGCGCCTCGAGGCCGACAAGCAGGCCACCGCGGCCAGTGATATCGAGCCGGCGCAGGACCCGCTCTTCTCCACCTCTCGTCCCAGCTACCGGGATAGCCGCTACGACGCCTCCTCCGCCGAGCCGCTGGCCGAGCCGGGCGTCGAACCAGAGAGTGGCCCCGCGCCGGCGCACCCGGTGCTGGAGAAGGCGCTGCGCAATGACGTGGAGGCTCCCCAGGCCCGGGAAGCGCTCTCCCATGCCGAAGAGGTCATCGTCATCAGCGTCATGTGCCGCGACGAGGACGGCTTCTCCGGCACGGCACTGCTCAAGCTGATGCTGGCCTGCGGCCTGCGCTACAGCCGCGACATGGGCATCTTCCACCGCTTCGAGACCGAGGCGGCCGACAGCCCGCTGCAGTTCTCCATGGTCAACGTGGTCAAGCCCGGCACCTTCCCGCTGGACGCCCTGGACGATTTCGCCACTCCGGGCATCACCTTCCTGATGCCGCTGCCGGGGGCCGAGGACACCTCGGCGGCCTTCGAGGCCATGGTGGAGTGCGCCATGGTGGTGGTGCGTCACCTGGGCGGCGAGCTCAAGGACGAGAACCATAGCGTGATGACCGCCCAGACCGTGGAGTTCGCCCGCCAGAAGGTCCACGAGTTCGAGCGCCGCCATCGCCTGCAGCGCTATCAGGTGAACTAAAGCCAGAAGCGCGAAGCCGGAAGCTGGAAGCACACCCCCGATGGTCTCCATCGGGGGTGTGGCTTTATGGGGCCTAAGGGCGTCGGGTATGCGAAAATCCCTCCAGCCTTAGTGACACCAGCCCAGGGATGCCATGAGTCAACCCGATCAAACGATTCGCGACGAGGTGGCGCGGCTGCGCGCCGAGCTCGACGATGCCAACTACCGCTACTACGTCCTCGACGATCCCCGCCTGACCGATGCCGACTACGATCGCCGGCTGCGGCGCCTGCAGCAGCTGGAGGACGACTACCCGGAACTCGCCAGCGAGGACTCCCCCACCCAGCGGGTCGGGGCCGCCCCGGCGGCGGGCTTCCCCGAGGTGCAGCACGCCGTGCCCATGCTCTCCCTGGACAACGCCTTCGACGAGGAGGAGCTGGCCGCCTTCGTCAAGCGCCTCGCCGAGCGCCTGGAAATGCATGGCGACGAGCTGAGCTTCTGCTGCGAGCCCAAGCTGGACGGTGCCGCGGTGTCGCTGGTCTACGAGCAGGGGCGCCTGGTCAGCGGCGCCACCCGGGGCGACGGTCGCAGCGGCGAGGGCATTACCTCCAACCTGCGCACCCTGCGCTCCATCCCGCTGCGGCTGCGCGGCGAGGCGCCCCCCGAGCTGCTCGAGGTGCGCGGCGAGGTGACCATGCGTCACGCCACCTTCGAGGCGATGAACGAGCGCGCCCGGGAGGAGGGCACCAAGGTCTTCGCCAACCCCCGCAATGCCGCCGCCGGCAGCCTGCGCCAGCTCGATCCGCGCATCACCGCCACCCGCCCCCTGGAATTCAGCGCCTATCAGGTGGCCCGCATTCAGCCGGACCCCGGCGATGCCACCCATAGTCAGCTGATGGGTCGTCTCGCCGAGGTGGGCCTGCGCACCAGCGCCGAGCTCCAGGTGGTCCGTGGTGCCGCGGGGGTGATCGACTATTGCCGGCGCCTGGGCGAGAGGCGCGATGCCCTGGGCTACGATATCGACGGCGTGGTGATCAAGGTGGACGACCTGCGCCTGCAGCGGGAGCTGGGCTTCGTGGCCCGGGCGCCGCGCTGGGCCATCGC
Source organism: Halomonas sp. NCCP-2165 (assembly GCF_023708045.1). NCBI lineage: Bacteria > Pseudomonadati > Pseudomonadota > Gammaproteobacteria > Oceanospirillales > Halomonadaceae > Halomonas > Halomonas sp. NCCP-2165. The sequence continues at coordinate 9,067 of NZ_BRCY01000034.1, read as the reverse complement.
CTTCAAGTTTCCCGCCCAGGAGCAGGTCACCCGCCTCAACGACGTCGAGTTCCAGGTCGGTCGCACCGGCGCCATCACCCCGGTGGCGCGCCTCGAGCCGGTGGCGGTGGCCGGCGTCACCGTCGCCAATGCCACCCTGCATAATGCCGACGAGATCGCTCGCCTGGGCGTGAGGATCGGCGATAGCGTGGCCATTCGCCGCGCCGGCGACGTGATTCCCCAGGTGGTGCGAGTGGTGAGCCCCGCCGAGGCGGGCCGGGAGATCGCCTTTCCCGAACGCTGCCCGGTCTGCGATTCCCAGATCGAACGCCTGGAGGGCGAGGCGGTGGCGCGCTGCTCCGGTGGCCTCTACTGTGCCGCCCAGCGCAAGGAGGCCCTCAAGCACTTCGCCTCCCGCCGCGCCCTGGATATCGAGGGCCTGGGGGTCAAGCTGATCGACCAACTGGTGGAGCGGGACTGGGTCAAGACCCCGGCGGACCTCTTCCGGCTGCGCGCCGCCCATCTGGCGGAGCTGCCGCGGATGGGCGAGAAGTCCGCGGAGAACCTGGTGGCGGCCCTGGAGAAGGCCAAGCAGACGACCCTGGCGCGCTTTATCTATGCCCTGGGCATCCGCGAGGTGGGGGAGGCCACCGCCGCCAACCTGGCTTGCCACTTCGGTACCCTGGAGGCGCTGATGGGCGCCGATCAGGAGGCCCTGGAGGCGGTGGATGACGTGGGCCCCATCGTCGCCCGCCATGTGCACACCTTCTTCCGCCAGCCCCATAATCGCGAGACCCTCGAGGAGCTGCTCGGCTGCGGCCTGCGCTGGGAGGAGGCGGCGGTGGAGGCGCTGCCCCAGCCCCTGGCGGGACAGACCTGGGTGCTCACCGGCACCCTGGAGAGCATGACCCGGGATCAGGGCAAGGCGCGCCTCCAGGCCCTGGGCGCCAAGGTTGCCGGCAGCGTCTCCAAGAAGACCGCCGGCCTGGTGGCCGGCGAGGCTGCCGGCAGCAAGCTGACCAAGGCCGAGCAGCTCGGCGTGCCGGTGCTGGACGAGGCGGCCTTCCTCGAGCGCCTGGCCGCCTGGGAAAGCGGTGAAGACAACGCAGAGTCGAACGAGGAGAATCGGGAATGAGCGGACGCTTCGTGGAGGTGCCCCACCGGATGTTGCCGGGAGCCACCCTGGTCGCCCTGCTGGAGACCTTTGTCACCCGCCAGGGCTATGACACCACCGACACCGGCACCGGCATGGCTGGATGGGTGGCGGAGCTGGAGGCGCAACTGGAGCGGGGCGAGCTGCTGATCGCCCACGACCTCCAGATCGAGAGCACCGAGGTGATGACCCTGGCCCAGTGGCGCGCCTTCGGGCGTGATCTGGCCGACGACGAGGAAGGCTAGGTGTCTGGTATCGTCGGCGCCTCGACGGCATCCTTGGGCGTATGATCCTCGAGTCTCCACCACGCCCCGGCAGCGTCGAGCGCAGCTACCCCCTCGACTGCCTGAGCGATACCCACGATTACCACCAGCTGCTGGTGGGCCTCGACGGCCGCCTGGACGTCGAGATCGAGGGGCGTGGCGCCGCCCTGGCGCCGGGGGGCGTCTGCCTGATCCCCGCCGCGGCGACCCATCACTACCTGGGGCTCGACGCCGACAACCGCTGCCGGGTACTGGACCTGCCGGCCGGCGAGGGGGCCGTCGATGCCCTCTTCGCGCGCATCCGCTTCCTGCGCCTGGCGCCCGAGGCGGCCCGGCGGCTGGACGATGGGGCCCTGCTGGCGCGGCTCGGCGCCGCGCCGCCCTGGAACGGCCCGCGCCTCAATATGGCGCGGCTGACCCGGCGGGTGCAGGCCGACCCGGCCGCGCCCTGGGACCTGGCCCGGCTGGCCGAGGTCTCGTATCTCTCCGAGCGCCAGCTGCGGCGCAGCCTCTCCGCGTTGACCGGCCAGACCCCCTGGCAGTGGCTCACGCGCCAGCGCCTGGCCCGGGCCGCCCGACTGCTGGCCGAGGGCGAGGCCTCGATCACCGAGATCGCCCTGGCCTGCGGCTTCGCCGATGGCGCCCAGTTCAGCCGTCACTTTCGCCGCTGGCATGGCATCACGCCGAGCGAGTTTTGCCGCGGGGATTGATGGCCGAAATCGACAAGCCAGGGCCCTGGCCTGGGGCCACACTGGGCGCCCGATTCCCGAATGGAGAAGCGAGATGTCGGCCGTTTCCCCCGCCGAGGCGCGCCGCGCCACCCTCTGGGGCGCCACCACCATCCTTAGCTGGGCGACCCTGGCGCTGTTGACCCAGTGGGCCGGGCCGGTGCCGCCCTTCCTGCTCACCGCCTTGTGCTTCGGCCTGGCCGGCGGCCTGGCGCTGCTGGTATTCCTGGCCCGCGGCGAGGGGGCGGCCCTGGGCGAGGCGCTGCGCCAGCCCCCGGCGGGCTGGTTGCTGGGCGTCGGCGGCCTGTTCGGCTACCACCTTTGCTACTTCGTCGCCCAGCAGAACGCGCCGGCGGCCGATGCCGGCCTGATCAGCTACCTCTGGCCGCTGCTGATCGTGATCTTCGCCGGCTGGCTGCTGCCGGGGGAGCGGCTGCGCGGCATCCACCTGCTGGGGGGAGGCTGCGGCTTCCTGGGCGCGGCGCTGCTGGTGGGACCGGACGGCCTCGACTGGGCGGGGGAGTACGCTCCGGGCTACCTGGCGGCCTTCGCCGCGGCCTTTATCTGGAGCGGCTATTCGGTGGCCTCGCGGCTGCTGGCGCGGATTCCCACCACGGCGGTGGCCTGGAACTGCCTGGGGGCGGCGCTGCTGGCGCTGCTCTGCCACCTGGCCTGGGAGCCCCGGGGCTGGCCCGAGGGCGCCAACCTCTGGGCCATCCTGGCCCTGGGGCTGGGCCCGGTGGGCAGCGCCTTCTTCACCTGGGACCTGGGCATGAAGCGCGGCCAGGTTCGCCTGCTGGGGCTGCTCTCCTACGCGACGCCGCTGCTCTCCACCCTGATATTGATCGCCGCGGGCCTGGCCGCCCCCGCTCCGACCCTGCTAATCGCCGCCCTGCTGATCTGCGGCGGCGCCCTGATCGGCAGCGGCCGGCTGGGGCGACGGGCGGGCCAGGGCACCCGGCAGGAGTCGGCGGGTTCCTAACCGCGAATCAGCTCGCGAATCAGCCGCCGCCCGGGATGCAGGTGATCCACCAGGTCGCGGGGCAGCGGCAGGGGCTCGTCGCAGAGCATCGAGGCCAGCAGCTCGGCGCACAGCGGCGCGCTGGCCAGGCCCCGGGAACCGTGGGCGGCGCTGATCCACAGCCCCGGATGATGTCGCCCCGGGGTCTCGGGGATGCGCTTGGCGTCCTTGGCGAGCGGTGCATAGTCGCGCCGCCAGGCCTCGGCGTCCGGCAGCGGCCCGGCGTAGGGGCTCTTGTCGGGGCTGGCCGCGCGCACCGCGGCGCGCCCCGCCAGGCGCGAGGCATCCAGCTCGGCGCCGGCTTCGCGCAGCGCCGCCATATAGCCGGGCAGGGTGGCCTCGAGCTCCGCCAGGTTGGCGGCGTGATCCGCCTCCCGCGGCTCGTCGCTGTCGTCATGGGGGGCGAAGGTGGCGCCGAAGGTCAGCACCCCGTCCAGGGGCGGCGGCAGGTAGCCGCCGGCGCAGATCACCCGGGTCGGCGCCGGGGCCCCCGCGGGCAGGGGCAGCTCGCTGACCTGGCCGCGGATCGCCTGCAGGGGCAGGGCGGCGCTCTGGGCGAAGCGATTGGCGGCCCGGGCATTGGCCAGCACCACCTGATCCACCACCAGGGCGTCCCCATCGGCGAGGGCCAGTCGCCAGCCCTCGCCCGCCGGGGCAAGGGCCGCCACCGCCGTGGGGCGATAGTCGATGCCCGGGGTGGCCGCCAGCCGGGTGCAGAGGGCCTTGGGGCGCACCCAGCCCGCCGCCGGGTAGTCCAGGCCACCGCAGCCGGGGGCCAGGTCGCCGGTGAGGCCGCAGCGCCGGGCCAGGGTCTCGGCGTCGAGGCCCGCCACTACCGAGGGCGGCAGGGGGTGGTTGTCGAGGAAGCGCGCCTGGCGCCGGGCTTCCCGCTCGGTGCTGGCCAGTTGCACCACGCCGCTGGGCTGCCACAGGGCCCGGTCCGGGTCGCGGTGGGTCAGGAAGCGACAACTGTGCAGCAGCCCCGCCAGATAGCAACGGCTCTGGTCGTTGGTCTCGGCGGCCAGCTTGACGTAGAGGGCCCCCTGGCGGTTGCCGGAGGCACCGGCGGCGATGCCGGCGGGGTCGAGCAGGGTCACCGTCACCCCACGGCGGGCCAGGGCCTCGGCCACCGTGGTGCCGGCCAGGCCGGCGCCCACCACCGCGACATGCCGGGCCGGACGCGGCGGCGGCGGGGTGAACCAGGGCGTCCCGCGGCGGGCGTCGTCCCGGGGCGGCGTCGCGATCTCGCCGGCCAGCATCTCGCGCTTGCGGCCGAAGCCGGGCACCTTGCGCCAGGCGAAGCCCGCCGCCTTGAGGCCCCGCTTGACCACCCCGGCGCAGGTGAAGGTGGCGAAGCTGGCGCCGGGGCGGGAGCGGGCCGCCATGGCCTCGAACAGCGCCGGGTGCCACATCTCGGGATTCTTGGCCGGGGCGAAGCCATCCAGGAACCAGGCGTCCACCCGGCCCTCCAGCTGCCACAGCCCCTCGGCGCTGTCGCCGAAGTGCAGGTCCAGGGTCACCCGCTCGTCGAGCCACAGGCGATGCACCCCGGGCAGCGGCTCCGGCCACTGGTCGACCAGCCGCGCCGCCGGCTCGGCGAACTCGGGCCAGGCCGCCAGGGCCCGGGCCAGGTCGTCGCGGCGCAGCGGGAAGAGCTCGGTGGAGACCAGGTGCAGGCGCGCCCCGGCGGGGGCCTGGGCGCGGAAGCAGGCCCAGGCGCAGAGCATATTGAGGCCGGTGCCGAAGCCGGTCTCGCCGATCACGAAGGGGCGCGGCTCCCGCCACTCCCGGAAACGCCGCGGCAGGTCGTTGGCGGCGATAAACACATGTTCGGTCTCGGCGCGGCCGTCATGACGGGAGAAATAGACGTCGTCGAAGCGGGTCGAGTGGGGCGCCGCGGCCAGGGTGTCATCGGCTCGCCAGTCCAGGCTGGCCTGGGTCAGGGGGCGCAGGGGGGGCAGCGTCACGGCTCGGGCCTCGCAGACAGAAGAATCCGGGGGTGGTCAAAGCGTAGCCAGCCCGCCCCGGGCGAGGGCGGCTCTGGCCTGGCGCCAGGCATCCGCGGGCTGTTAACAGAGTTTTCCACAGTCGCTGTGTAAAAACCGGCTGTGGATAATGGATGCCTGTGAATCCTTAGGGCAGCACCTTCTTGAAGGGCTTGACGGTGACCTTGGCGTAGACGCCGGCGATCACGTAGGGGTCCACGTCCGCCCAGGCCTGGGCGGCCTGGAGATCCTCGAATTCGGCCACCACCAGGCTGCCGCTGAAGCCCGCCTCGCCCGGGTCGTCGCTGTCCACCGCCGGGTGGGGACCGGCCAGCACCAGGCGGCCCTCGTCGCGCAGTTTCTCCAGGCGCGCCAGGTGATCGGGACGAGCGGCCATGCGGCGCTCGAGGCTGTTGTTCACATCTTCACTGATGATGGCGTAGAGCATGGGTGAATCCTTGCAGGATATCCGACGGGCAGGTGCCGGGCCCCGGTGGCCTGCGGTTGACCGCGGCCGGTGGGGCGCGCACCATGGAGGCCCTATTTTGACAAAGACGCCCGCCGGCGTCATGCCGATGCCCGATTCTTCCCCGCTCGCCGACTCCCTGGCCGAGGTCACCGGCCTCGATCTGCATATGCACTCCACCGCATCCGACGGGGCCATGGCCCCCGCCGAGCTGATGGCCCTGTGCCGGGCCCGGGGCCTGACCCACCTGGCGCTGACCGACCACGATACCCTGGAGGGCGTCGCCGAGGCGGAGAAGGCCGCTCGGGAGCTGGGCCTGCGCCTGCTGCCCGCCACCGAGCTCTCCTCGCAATGGGGCGGGGTCAATATCCACGTGGTGGCGCTGCTGCCCGAGGGCGTCCATGGGCCCCTGGCCGACGGCCTGGCCGAGCAGGCGCGGGCCCGGGCGGCGCGGGCCGAGGAGATCGCCCGGCGGCTGGAGGCCATCGGCCTGGACGACGCCCTGGCCAAGGCCCGGGCCCAGGCCGGCAGCGAGCGTCCCCTGGGGCGCCCCGACTTCGCCCGAGCGCTGGTCGCCGATGGCCTGGTCAAGGATATCGGCACGGCCTTCAAGAAGTACCTGGGCAACGGCAAGCGCGGCGATATCAAGGCCCACTGGCCGGCCCTGGAGACGGTGGTGGCCTGGGTGGTGGCCGCCGGCGGGGTGGCGGTGTTGGCCCATCCGCTGCGCTATGGCATGACCCGGCGCAAGCGTGGCCTGCTGCTGGACGCCTTCCGCGCCGCCGGCGGCGAGGCGGTGGAGCTGGTCAGCGGCTTCCAGAACCCCGACCAGACCCGCGACCTGGCCCGCCAGTTGATCGAGCGCGACCTCACGGGCTCCCTGGGCAGCGACTTCCACGCCCCGGGCGGCCCCCTGGCCCCGGGCAGCATGAGCCCGGTGCCCCGGGTCGCGGTGACGCCGGTCTGGCATCACCCTCGGCTGGCGGGCTTTGCCGCCGCCTGAGCCGCGGCGTATGCTGAGATCCATGCCCGGGCCGAGGCGTCGCCTTGGCTCGCTTCTCCCGGTCTCAGTGCAAGGAGCCCGCATGAGCCAGTTCTTCCAGATCCATCCCGAGAATCCCCAGAAGCGCCTGATCGATGGCGCCATCGAGATCATTCGCCGCGGCGGCGTGATCGCCTATCCCACCGACTCCGGCTATGCCCTGGGCTGCCACCTGGGGGACAAGAAGGCGGTGGAGCGCATCAAGCGCCTGCGTCAGCTGGACGACAAGCACAACTTCACCCTGGTCTGCTCGGACCTCTCCGAGATCGGCACCTACGCCAAGGTGGACAACGACGTCTTCCGCCTGCTCAAGGCCCATACCCCCGGCGCCTACACCTTTATCCTCCAGGCCACCACCGAGGTGCCGCGGCTGCTGTTGCATCCCAAGCGCCGCTCCATCGGCGTGCGGGTGCCGGATCATCGCATCACCCATGCCCTGCTGGCCGCCCTGGGCGAGCCGCTGATGAGCGTGACCCTGATCCCGGTGGGGGAGGCGTTGCCGATGACCGACGCCGAGGAGATCCGCGAGCGCTACGCCAATCAGCTCGACCTGATCATCGACGGCGGCGCCTGCCAGCTGGAGGCCACCAGCGTGGTGGACCTGCGCGAGCTGCCGCCGACCATCGTCCGCGAGGGGCGGGGGGATCTCTCCCCCTTCCAGTAAGACGCTAAGCGCGAGTCGAAGGCCCGTGGCAGGGGCCGGCCGGGGAGGCGCCCGCTCAGGTGGGCGCCTCCTCGTCGTTGGAGGGGGAGGCGTCGGGCTCGTCCCGGGGATCCGGGGTCTCTTCGTCGAGCCAGGTGCCGCACAGCAGGCAGTATTTGGCGCGCTTCTCGTGACGATCGTGGCCGCAGCCGGGGCAGGCCTCGTCGGAGTAGCGATCGGCGCGGATCGAGCGAATCACCTCCGCGGAGAAGACCCCGGTGGGCACGGCGATGATCGAGTAGCCGATCAGCATCACCATCACCGAGATCGCCTGGCCGAGGGGGGTGACCGGCACGATATCCCCGTAGCCCACGGTGGTCAGGGTGACGATGGCCCAGTAGATGGCGGTGGGGATGCTGCTGAAGCCGGCCTCCGCCGGCTCGATCAGGTAGACCAGCGAGGCGAAGATGGTCACCAGCATGAAGACGCTGAACAGGAACAGGAAAATCTGGTGGGTGCTGCGCTTGAGGGCCTCCACCAGCAGTCGGGCTTCACCGACGAACTGCATCAGGCGCAGGATGCGGAAGATACGCAGCACCCGCAGCAGGCGGATCACCACCAGGGACTGGGCCCCGGGAACCAGCAGCACCAGCCAGGTGGGCAGGATCGCCAGGACATCGATCACCCCGTAGAAGCTCTTCAGGTAGCCCAGCGGCTTGTCGAGGCAGTAGAGACGCAGCACCAGCTCCAGGGTAAAGGCCAGGGTGAAGCCCCACTCCAGCCAGTAGAAGGCGGGTCCATAGGCGGCCCGGTAGGCCGGCACGCTATCCAGTATTACCACCAGCACGCTGGCCAGGATGGCCACGATCAGGGCGATGTCGAAGCCCTTGGCCAGGGGCGTATCGGACTCGAAGATCACCTGGAAGACCCGAGTACGCAGGCCCTCGGCGGCGGGCTTGAGGGACGTGGTCATAAAGCGCCTCCTGCTCGGGGCTCAGGCGTGAAGGTGTCGCGCCAGGCTCAGGGCCTCGCCGCCGAGGGCCGCGGTACCCCCTTCGCCGAGGGCGTCGGCCAGGGCCCGGGCGAGGCGTCGGGTGGTGGCGTCGCCGTCGTCCAGGCTCGCCAGCCGGGCATAGGCGCGCCGGGCCTCGGCGTGGAAGGCCGCGTCACCGCTGTCGCCCAGGGCGTCCAGGGCGGCGATGGCGCGGCGCTCCAGGTCGAGGACCGTGTCACCCTCCGGCAGGGGCCAGTGGTCGGCCAGCAGGGCCGCCCCCCGGGCCGCCTTGCTGGCGTCGGCGGGGCGCAGTGCCACCACCTCGGCGAGCCCCTCGGCCAGTTGCCAGAGGGCGGCGGGGTCGCCTGCCTCGAGTTCCAGTTCCAGCTCGCGGATGGCCGCGTGGCGCCGTCCGGCGCGAATCTCGCCCTCGTCCAGGGCCAGCTCGATACGGCTGCCCTGCCAGGCGAGGTGCCAGCGGCGACGCCGGAAGTCGGTGCTGAAGCGCGGCTCGAGGCACTCCAGCAGGTCCACCGGTAACGCCGCCATGGGCGGCAGGGTGGCCAGGCCGGCCAGGTCCAGGGTCGCGCCGGCCACCGGCCACTCCCATTCGCCGCGCTGCGACAGGCCACCCCGACTCTGGCCGGCGGTCTTCAGGGTCTGGACCCAGCCGTCGGCGGTACGCCTCAGGCGCAATGCCATGCGTGCCGCCTCCAGCTCGCCCCGGGGCGTGTCGAAGTAGGTGTTGGCCAGCTCCAGGCATTCGGGGGGGCGACTCAGCAGGGGGTGGGCC
>NZ_BRCY01000033.1:0-33893 GCF_023708045.1 Halomonas sp. NCCP-2165 | reverse complement strand
ACCAGCAGGGCTCGACCATGAGGAGTGAGACGGGCATTCTTATGGGTGTTCATCCGGGCCTCCTGGAGGTTGGTTTGGTTCGCACCCCCAGTTTTCCGGGTCGGCTCCGGATGAACAACCTACAGAGAGATCACACCTAGACGCTGGGACGAGGCCACAGCGGGGCTAACTAGCGAAGCGACGTCGCCAGGACGCTGACGAGAAGCGAGCGACTAGCGGGGATCGACAGGGATGTCGATCTAGGGTCGGCGAGAGGGACCTCGGTCCGGCCCGACGCGTCAGTCGCGAGCGCAGCGTCAGGGTTTCGTCCTGGTGAGGAGCGAGTCAGTTAGCCCTGCGAGCGACGGGTGGCATCTCTAGCCACATGGCTTCACTTTAGGTATTGAGGCTCGGGGCTAACCTGGGGACAGGCCTTCGCAAAGACGCTGTAAACCCCTCCCTGGGCGCTCGACTTTTTCCTGCGGTGCTTTCGCATCCTGCTCCGCTTGCAGGGCCGGAGTAGGCCATCCATGGCCTACCCGTTCGGAGACATGCTCCTCACCCCTGAAAAAGACGCTTTGCTCCGACCTGCCCCCAGCGCCCCTTGGCCACTTATACATGGTGACTCGCTCACCACATCGTCTCGCCAGGCCGTTTCGAGGGCGTGACGCACCTGGTCGAAACTGAAACCGCGGGTCGGATAGAGCGCAGGAAACGCCTGAGCGTTTACTCTTCCTCGCTCCAGGCCGTCTCCAAGGCATAACGCACCTGGTCGTAACTGAAGCCGCGCCCGGCCAGGAAACGCTCCTGGCGGGCCCGCTCCCTGGGAGTCGTGGCGGGGGCGGCGAAGCGTCGGCCCAGGGTCTCGGCGGCCAGGGCAAACCAGTCGAGCTCGCCACCGGCCTCGGCCTCCCTGAGGAGCGTATCGATGGCCTCCCGGGAGAGCCCCCGCTGGCCCAGGTCGGCGCGCACCTTCAGCGGCCCCTGGCCACGAGCCAGCCGCGAGCGCAGGAAGGCCTCGGCGAAGCGGGCATCGCTCTGCAGCCCCTGCTCGGCCAGGGCATCCAGGCACTCGCCGATGGCCTCGGCAGAGTGCCCCTTGCTGGCCAGGCGCCCCTCCAGCTCGTGGCGCGAGTAGTCGCGCCGGGCCAGCAGGCGGATGGCATCCTCCCGGGGGGAAACAGGCTCGGCATCGCGCCTCATGGCTTAGAGCAGGTCGCCCTCGCCGTCGGCCTGTGGAGCCTCCGCGGATTCGGCCTTTTCCTCCTCCGCCGGCGCCACATTGGCCAGCAACTGGGCACGAATCTGGCTTTCGATCTCCTCCATGATGGCCGGATTCTCCTCCAGGTACTGGGCGGCATTGGCCTTGCCCTGGCCGATCTTGCTGCCCTGGTAGCTGTACCAGGCGCCGGCCTTGCTCACCAGGCCACACTGCACGCCCAGGTCGATCACCTCGCCGGCATGGTAGATGCCCTTGCCATAGAGGATCTGGAACTCCGCCTGACGGAAGGGCGGCGCCACCTTGTTCTTGACCACCTTGACCCGGGTCTCGTTGCCGACCACCTCGTCGCCCTGCTTCACCGAGCCGGTGCGACGGATATCCAGGCGCACGCTGGCGTAGAACTTCAGGGCGTTACCGCCGGTGGTGGTCTCGGGACTGCCGAACATCACGCCGATCTTCATGCGGATCTGGTTGATGAAGACCACCATGCAATTGGCGTTCTTGATATGCCCGGTGACCTTGCGCAGGGCCTGGGACATCAGGCGTGCCTGCAGGCCGACGTGGGAGTCACCCATCTCGCCCTCGATCTCGGCCCGCGGGGTCAGCGCCGCCACCGAGTCGATGATGATGACGTCGACGCCACCGGAGCGCACCAGCATGTCGCAGATCTCCAGCGCCTGCTCGCCGGTATCCGGCTGGGAGACCAGGAGGTCATCCAGGTTGACGCCGAGCTTTTCGGCATAGCTGGGATCGAGGGCGTGCTCGGCATCGATAAAGGCACAGGTCTTGCCCTGTTTCTGGGCCTGGGCGATCACCGACAGGGTCAGGGTGGTCTTGCCCGAGGACTCCGGACCGAAGATCTCCACCACCCGGCCGTAGGGCAGGCCGCCGATGCCCAGGGCGATATCCAGCCCCAGGGAGCCGGTGGAGACCGAGGGCATCGTCACCCGCGGGGTGTCACCCAGGCGCATCACGGTGCCCTTGCCGAACTGCCGCTCGATCTGACTGAGGGCGGCACTCAACGCCTTGGAACGGTTGTCATCCTGAGCCATGGAGGTCTCCTTGGGATCGGTTGGGGCGACGCCCGGAGCGACGCCGCCAATTACTGTATGGTTGCCCAGTAGTATGGCGAAAAAATCGGCCCGCGCCTACTCCTCGAAGGCCTCGAGTCGTTGAATCAGTCCGATCAAGGCGATACGTACCGCCTGCTCGCGCACCGCCCGACGGTCGCCGGGAAGGTGATGGCGCTCGGCCTGCTGGGCCTCGGCATCACCCCAGGCGAACCAGACGGTGCCCACCGGCTTGTCGGCGCTGCCGCCGCCGGGGCCGGCCACTCCGCTGATGGCCACGCCGAGTCCGGCACCGCTATCGCGACAGGCGCCGGCCACCATGGCCTCCACCACCTCGCGACTCACGGCGCCGTGCTCGACCAGCAGCCTGTCGGGCACCCCGAGCAGCCGCGTCTTGGCACCGTTGGCATAGGTGACATAACCGGTCTCGAAGTAGTCGGAGCTGCCGGCCACCGCGGTAATGGCACTGGCCACGCCGCCGCCGGTGCAGGACTCGGCGCAGGTCACGGCGATGCCCCGGGCGCGGCACAGCCGCCCCAGGCGCTCGCTCAGGGTGAGCAGGTCGAGGTTGGCGAGGTAGCGCCCTTGCTCGGACATGGGACCTCCTGATTCGGATGCGATCGCTCCTGACGGAGCCACTGCCTGGGCGTTAGAATACTGCCTTTTGCCAGCCAGTGCAGAGCCTCAACAGGATCCCCGATGTCACAGGCCACTCCCACCCATACGCCGATGATGCAGCAGTTCCTGAAGATCAAGCGCGATCACCCCGATGTGCTGCTCTTCTACCGCATGGGCGATTTCTATGAGCTCTTCTATGAGGATGCCAAGCGCGCCGCGGCGCTGCTCGATATCACCCTGACCCAGCGCGGCCAGTCCGCCGGAGCGCCGATCCCCATGGCCGGGGTGCCCTACCATAGCGCCGAGAGCTACCTGGCGCGCCTGGTGGGTGCCGGCGAGTCGGTGGCGATCTGCGAACAGATCGGCGACCCGGCCACCAGCAAGGGGCCGGTGGAGCGCCGGGTGGTGCGCATCGTCACGCCGGGCACCCTCTATGACGAGGCCCTGCTGGACGCCCGCCGCGACAACCTGCTGCTGGCCCTGCACCCGCACCAGGGCACTTGGGGCCTGGCCTGGCTGGAGCTCTCCAGCGGTCGCTTCGGGGTACTGGAGGTCGAAGGCGAGGGCGAGATGCTCGCCGAGCTCCAGCGCCTCGACCCGGCGGAGGTGCTGGCGGGCGAGGACCTGGAGCTGCCGCCCCAGCTGGCGGAGCGCCGTGGCCTGCGCCGCCAGAGCGCCTGGCTCTTCGACGCCGAGAGCGCCCGGCGCATCCTCTGCGACCAGTTCGGCGTCCAGGACCTGCGCGGCTTCGGCTGCGCCCACCTGGAGACCGCCCTCACCGCCGCCGGGGTGCTGATCGACTATGCCCGGGACACCCAGCGCTCGCGGCTGCCCCATGTCACCGCCATCGGCGTGGAGAGCCGCGATGACGCCGTGGTGATCGACGCCGCCAGCCGCCGCAACCTGGAGATCGATATCAATCTCGGCGGCGGCGCCGACAACACCCTGGCCAGCGTGCTGGACACCACCACCACCGCCATGGGCTCGCGGCTGCTCAAGCGCTGGCTCAACCGCCCGCTGCGCGACGCCACCCTGGTCACCCAACGCCAGACCGCGGTGACCCTGCTGCTGGAGGCCGAGGGCTATAACGAGCTGCGCGAGGCGCTCAAGCCGATCGGCGACTGCGAGCGCATCCTCGCCCGGGTGGCCCTCTACAGCGCCCGCCCCCGGGACCTGGCGCGCCTGCGCGACGCCCTGATCGCCCTGCCGGAGCTGGCCGCGGCCCTGGCCGACTACCCGGAAGGCTCCAGCCTGGACGAACTGAAGCGCCAGATTCGCCCCTACCCGGAGCTCGCCGACACCCTCGGCCGGGCCCTGGTGGAGAACCCGCCGGTGGTAATCCGCGACGGCGGGGTGATCGCCGAGGGCTTCGATACCGAGCTCGACGAGCACCGCGGCCTGGCCGAACACGCCGGCGACTACCTGGTGCGGCTGGAGGCCCGGGAGCGGGAGCGCACCGGCCTGCCCGGCCTCAAGGTGGGCTACAACCGGGTCCACGGCTACTACATCGAGATTCCCCGCGCCCAGGCCAAGGAGGCCCCGGCGGACTATATCCGCCGCCAGACCCTGAAGAACGCCGAGCGCTTTATCATCCCCGAGCTCAAGGAGTTCGAGGACAAGGCACTCTCCGCCAAGTCCCGGGCCCTGGCCCGGGAGAAGCTGCTCTATGACGGCCTGCTCGATACCCTCAATGCCGAACTGGAGGCCCTTCAGGCCACCAGCCGCGCCCTGGCCGGCCTGGACGTCCTGGCCGCCTTCGCCGAGCGGGCCGAGGCCCTGGACTTCACCCGCCCAACCCTGGAGGCCGCCCCGGGCCTGGAGATCCGCGGTGGACGCCACCCGGTGGTGGAGCAAGTCAGCGACGGCCCCTTCGTGCCCAATGACCTGATCATGGACGACGCGCGCCGCATGCTGGTGATCACCGGCCCCAACATGGGCGGCAAGTCCACCTACATGCGCCAGGCGGCGCTGATCGCCCTGCTCGCCTACACCGGCAGCTTCGTGCCGGCGACCGCGGCGCGGCTCGGCCCGGTGGATCGCATCTTCACCCGCATCGGCTCCTCCGATGACCTGGCCGGCGGGCGCTCCACCTTTATGGTGGAAATGACCGAGACCGCCAATATCCTCCATAACGCCAGCGACCAGAGCCTGGTGCTGATGGACGAGATCGGCCGCGGCACCAGCACCTTCGACGGCCTGTCGCTGGCCTGGGCCAGCGCCGAGCACCTGACCCGTACCCGTGCCTTCACTCTTTTCGCCACCCACTACTTCGAGATGACGGCACTGGCGGAGCAGGCCGAGGGGGTCGCCAACGTCCACCTGACGGCGGCGGAGCACAAGGACGGCATCGTCTTTATGCACCGGGTGGAGGATGGACCGGCCAGCCAGAGCTATGGCCTGCAGGTGGCCCAGTTGGCCGGGGTGCCCCAGGGGGTGATCCGGCGGGCCCGGGAGAAGCTCGCCCAGTTGGAGCAGCAGGAGGTGGACCAGCCCCGCCCCGCCGCCGGTGGCGCCGCTCCGCTGCAGAACGACCTCTTCGCCAGCGCCCCCCACCCGCTGGTGGAGGCCCTGGAGGGGCTGGACGTGGACGATCTCAGCCCCCGCCAGGCCCTGGAGCTGCTATATCAGTGGAAGAAGCGCCTCTAGCCGGTGGCGCGACCGGGGAGCCCCGGGGCAAACGACGCGCCCTCAGGCCCGAGAGCAGAGGGCATGCTCGACGCGATCGTCCAGTCAGCCGCCTGACGCGGCTTGCTGGCCCGGAAAGACGCCTCTAGAATAGGGCGCCATTAGAATGGCGACTTATAATAGGGACGCCGCTTATAACATTATTCATTACCGCCTCGGTGGCCATGCGACCGCCGAGCCCCAACCGACCGAGGGGAACCCATGACATTCGTCGTCACCGAAAACTGCATCAAGTGCAAGTACACCGACTGCGTCGAAGTCTGCCCGGTGGACTGCTTCTATGAAGGCCCCAACTTCCTGGTGATTCACCCCGACGAGTGCATCGACTGCGCCCTGTGCGAGCCGGAGTGCCCCGCCGAGGCGATCTTCTCCGAGGACGAGCTACCGGATGGCCAGCAGGCCTTTATCGAACTCAACGCGGAGCTCGCCGAGGTCTGGCCGAATATCGCCGAGAAGAAGGATCCGCTGCCCGACGCCGAGGCCTGGGATGGCAAGGAAGGCAAGCTGGAGCTGCTGGAGCGCTAAACTCAGGCCCACGGCCCCAGTGCCGTACGACGCAAGACGCCGACCCCCAGGGTCGGCGTCTTGCGTTGGCCCCCATGGCGCGGGCACAAAAAAGGCGGCCCGAAGGCCGCCCGCTCCTAGCATGTCCTTGAACCGCTCCATCGGCTCGACTCCCTAGGTGACATCCCTGCCGGGAAACCTTGTCCCTTGTGTACCCGGCGCACCCGACTAGCATCCCGTGGCATCCTGCCGGAAAAGCACTCCCCGCTTTTCCAAATCCCGAGTTCATTGTGGCAGCTCCGGCGCACATCTCAAGGTTCCCAGACGACCACGGCCGCCCTGGAGGCGGCCGCGACGCTGAGAAAAAAACAACCAAAAATCAAATAATTGGCACTTATTTCACGATATCGGAATGATCACAACTTGATCAACCAGGGCGACTTCCTCGCCCTCGTGTAAGCAATTTCCTACACGAAATGTCGCCCTGGATGACACGCCTTACTGCCCCTTGATGGCGGAACGGCCCGGGTAGGCGGCCGCCTCGCCCAGCTGCTGTTCGATCACCAGCAGGCGGTTGTACTTGGCGACCCGGTCGCTACGGCACAGGGAGCCGGTCTTGATCTGGCCCGCGGAGGTGGCCACCGCCAGATCGGCGATGGTGGTGTCCTCGGTCTCGCCGCTGCGGTGGGAGATCACCGCGGTGAAGCCGGCGTCCTGGGCCATCTTGATGGCATCCAGGGTCTCGGAGAGGGAGCCGATCTGGTTGAACTTGATCAGGATGGAGTTGCCGATCTGTTCGTCGATGCCGCGCTTGAGGATCCTGGTGTTGGTGACGAAGAGGTCGTCGCCCACCAGTTGCACCTTGTCGCCCAGCTTGTCGGTCAGCGCCTTCCAACCGGCCCAGTCGGACTCGTCCATGCCGTCCTCGATGGAGACGATGGGGTACGCCTCGCACAGCTCGGCCAGGTAGTCGACGAAGCCCGCGGCATCATAGGACTTGCCCTCGCCGGCGAGGTTGTACTGGCCGTCCTTATAGAACTCGGAGGAGGCGCAGTCGAGTGCCAGGGTAACGTCCTGGCCCAGACGGTAGCCGGCGTCTTCCACGGCCTGCCGGATCACCGCCAGGGCCTCGGCGTTGGAGGCCAGGTTGGGGGCGAAGCCGCCCTCGTCACCCACCGAGGTGGCGAGGCCACGAGCACTCAGCACCTTCTTCAGGGCGTGGAAGATCTCGGCGCCCATGCGCAGCGCCTCGCGGAAGTTCGCGGCACCCACCGGCTGCACCATGAACTCCTGGATATCGACATTGTTGTCGGCATGCTCGCCGCCGTTGAGGATGTTCATCATCGGCACCGGCATATTGAACTGCCCCGGCCGACCATAGAGCTCGGCGATATGCGCGTAGAGCTCCACGCCCTTGGCGGCGGCGGCGGCCTTGGCGGCGGCCAGCGATACCGCCAGGATGGCGTTGGCCCCCAGGGTCGCCTTGTTGTCGGTGCCGTCCAGCTCGAGCATGGCGTTATCCAGGGCGCGCTGATCCTCGGCATCCAGGCCCACCAGGCGCTCACGGATGGCGTCATTCACGGCGTCCACGGCCTTGAGCACGCCCTTGCCCAGATAGCGGGCCTTGTCACCGTCGCGCAGCTCCAGGGCCTCGCGGGAACCGGTGGAGGCGCCGCTGGGGGCACAGGCCACGCCCTTGGCGCCGCCATCAAGGAAGACCTCGGCCTGCACGGTGGGATTGCCGCGGGAGTCGAGTACCTCGAGGGCGCGAATGTCGACGATCTTGGTCATAGGTTTTTCGTCCTTAGTGAGTCAGCGTTGATTGAGTCGGTAGGTCACGGCTCCGCTCAGGATATCTCCAGGGCCGGGAAGCCCTTGACCAGCTCATCGAGGGCCTTGAGCTGGGTCAGGAAGGGGGCGAGGCGATCCAGCGGCAGGGCGCAGGGACCATCGCACTTGGCGTGATCCGGATCGGGGTGAGCCTCGAGGAAGATCCCCGCCAGGCCCACGGCGACCCCGGCCCGGGCCAGCTCGCCCACCTGCTGGCGGCGACCATCGGCGCTGTCGGAGCGCCCCCCGGGGCGCTGCAGGGCGTGGGTCACGTCGAAGAAGAGCGGGTAACCGGTCTGCTTCATCTCGCCGAAGCCGAGCATGTCCACCACCAGGTTGTTGTAGCCGAAGCTGGAGCCCCGCTCGCAGAGGATCAGCCGATCGTTGCCGGCCTCCTCGCACTTGCGAATGATATGGCGCATCTCATGGGGCGCCAGGAACTGCGGCTTCTTGATATTGATCACCGCGCCGGTCTCGGCCATGGCCACCACCAGGTCGGTCTGGCGGGCCAGGAAGGCGGGCAGCTGAATGATATCGGCCACCTCGGCGGCGGGGGCCGCCTGCCAGGGCTCGTGCACGTCGGTGAGGATCGGCACGTCGAAGCGCGCCTTCACCTCGGCGAGGATCTCCAGTCCCTGCTCCAGGCCGGGGCCACGGAAGGAGTGGATGGAACTGCGATTGGCCTTGTCGAAGCTGGCCTTGAAGACATAGGGGATGCCGAGACGGGAGGTGACCTCCACATAGGCCTCGGCGACCTCCAGGGCCAGCTCGCGGGATTCCAGGACATTCATGCCGCCGAACAGCGTCAGCGGCAGGTCATTGCCGGTCCGCAGACCGGCAAACTCGAGGGTTTTCTGCGCTACGGCCATGGGGGCTCCTCCGCCTTAGCCTTGCGGTTGGGCCTGGGCCTGCTGGCGGGCCCGCACGTTCTTGTGCTCCAGGGCCGCGTTGACGAAGCCACTGAACAGCGGATGGCCATCGCGCGGCGTAGAGGTAAACTCCGGGTGGAACTGGCAGGCGACGTACCAGGGGTGATCGGGCAGTTCGACCATCTCCACCAGGGAGTTGTCGACGCTCTTGCCGGAGACCACCAGGCCGGCCTTCTCCAGGTCGGCCACGAACTGGTCGTTGACCTCATAGCGGTGACGATGGCGCTCGACGATCTCGTCGTTGCCATAGGCCTCGCGGGCCTTGGTGCCGGCCTCGAGGCGGCACACCTGACCACCCAGGCGCATGGTGCCGCCCAGGTCGGAGGCGGCGTCGCGCAGCTCGATCTTGCCCTCCGGGGAGAGCCATTCGGTGATCAGGCCCACCACCGGGTGCTGGGTGTCGTGGGTGAACTCGGTGGAGTTGGCATCGTCCCAGCCCACCACATGGCGGGCGAACTCGATCACCGCCACCTGCATGCCCAGGCAGATGCCCAGGTAGGGGATCTTGTTCTCGCGGGCGAAGCGGGCGGTGGCGATCTTGCCCTCCACGCCGCGCTCGCCGAAGCCGCCGGGCACCAGGATGGCGTCCTTGTCGGCCAGGCGGTCGGTGCCGTTGCGCTCGATCTCCTCGGAGTCGATATAGTCGACGTTGACCTTGACCCGCCCCTGGATGCCGGCGTGAATCAGCGCCTCGTTCAGCGACTTGTAGGCGTCGAGCAGCTCCATGTACTTGCCGACCATGGCGATATTGACCGACTTCAGGGGGTTGAGCTTGGCATCGAGCACCCGCACCCACTCGCCCAGGTCGGCTTCACCGGCCTCCAGGCGCAGCTTGTCGCAGACGATCTCGTCGAGGCCATGCTCGTGGAGCATCAGCGGGATGCGGTAGATGGTGTCGGCGTCCTGCAGGGGCACCACGGCGCGCTCTTCGACGTTGGTGAAAAGCGCGATCTTGCGGCGCTCACTGGCCTCCAGCTCCACCTCGCTGCGACAGATCAGGATATCCGGCTGGATACCGATGGAGCGCAGTTCCTTGACGCTGTGCTGGGTCGGCTTGGTCTTGGTCTCGCCGGCGGTCTTGATGTAGGGCACCAGGGTCAGGTGCATGAAGATCGCCCGGTTACCCCCCAGCTCACTGCGAATCTGGCGGATCGATTCCAGGAAGGGCAGCGACTCGATATCGCCCACGGTGCCGCCGATCTCGACCAGGGCCACGTCGTAGCCTTCGCTGCCGGCGTAGACCCGGCGCTTGATCTCGTCGGTGATATGCGGAATCACCTGCACGGTACCGCCCAGGTAGTCGCCGCGGCGCTCCTTGCGCAGCACGTGCTCGTAGACGCGCCCCGTGGTGAAGTTGTTGCCCTGGGTCATCTTGCTACGAATGAAGCGCTCGTAGTGGCCCAGGTCGAGGTCGGTTTCGGCGCCATCTTCGGTGACGAACACCTCGCCGTGCTGGAAGGGGCTCATGGTGCCCGGGTCCACATTGATGTAGGGATCCAGCTTGAGAATGGTGACCTTGAGGCCACGGGCCTCGAGAATCGCCGCCAGCGAAGCCGACGCAATGCCCTTGCCGAGTGAGGACACAACGCCGCCGGTCACGAAGATATATCGTGTCATGGAGAACCTGTCGAAACGTGATCGGAAGGCTCGGCAGGAAGCCGCGCCAGGATGGGACGACAGAATAGCAGAGTGCGACCAATGGCTCAATTTTGACCGCCTTCCGCCAGCTGCGCTTACCAAAGCGGGAATGGCTGAGGGGCGCTGAGGGCAGGTCGGAGCAAAGCGTCTTTTTCAGGGACGAAAAAGTCGAGCGCCCAGGGACGGGTTCACAGCGTCTTTGCGAAGTGCCTGCCCTCAGGGTAGCCCCGGGCCTCCGGCAACAGATAGAGTTAGCGGTCGGCCAGCCCCTCAGCCATTCCAGCAGTGGTGACCCAGCGACTCAGCCGGCCTCGATGCGCGGGGCGGTGCGGGGCTGGCGAGGAGCGAGTCAGTCAGCCCCGCACCTACCAGCCCCGTTCCACACTCCAGCCAGTCGAACGGCTTACACCTCCAGGTAGTCGAGGATGCCCTCGGCGGCCTGGCGCCCCTCGTAGATGGCGGTGACCACCAGGTCGGAGCCGCGCACCATATCGCCACCGGCGAAGATCTTCTCGTTGGTGGTCTGGAAGGGGTAGGCGCCCTGCTCGGGAGCCTTGACCCGGCCCCGCTCGTCCACCTCGATACCGAAATCGGCGAACCAGGGCGCCGGGCTCGGCTGGAAGCCGAAGGCGATCACCACCGCATCGGCGGGCAGCACCTCCTCGGAGCCCGGCACCACCTCGGGGCGCTGGCGACCGTTCTCGTCCGGCTCGCCCAGGCGGGTGCGCACCACCTTGACGCCCTCGACCTTCTCCTCGCCCACCACGGCCACCGGCTGACGGTTGAAGAGGAAGTCCACCCCCTCCTCCCGGGCATTGGTCACCTCGCGCTTGGAGCCCGGCATGTTCTCCTCGTCGCGGCGATAGGCGCAGGACACGCTGGCCGCGCCCTGGCGAATGGCGGTGCGGTTGCAGTCCATGGCGGTATCGCCGCCGCCCAGTACCACCACCTTCTGCCCTTCCAGGGAGACGAAGTCGGCGGGATCCTTCTCGAAGCCCAGGCAGTGGTTGACGTTGGCGATCAGGTAGTCGAGGGCCTTGTGGACCCCGGGCAGGTTCTCGCCGGGGAAGCCCCCTTCCATGTACTTGTAGGTGCCCATGCCCAGGAAGACGGCGTCATACTCCTCGAGCAGGGTCTCGAAGGCCACGTCCTTGCCCACCTCGACGCCGAGGCGGAACTCCATGCCCATCTCCTCGAAGACCGCCCGGCGGCGCTCCATGACGTGCTTCTCAAGCTTGAACTCGGGGATGCCGAAGGTCAGCAGGCCGCCGATCTCCGGGTACTTGTCGAAGAGCACCGGAGTGACGCCGTTGCGCACCAGGATATCGGCGCAGCCGAGCCCCGCCGGGCCGGCGCCGATGATGGCCACCCGCTTGTCGGTGCGGGTCACCCGGGACATGTCCGGGCGCCAGCCCATGGCGAAGGCGGTATCGGTGATGTACTTCTCCACCGAACCGATGGTCACCGCGCCGAAGCCGTCATTCAGGGTGCAGTCACCCTCGCAGAGGCGATCCTGGGGACACACCCGGCCACACACCTCGGGCAGCGAGTTGGTCTGGTGGGAGAGCTCGGCGGCCTCGAGGATATTGCCCTCGGCCACCAGCTTCAGCCAGTTGGGAATGTAGTTGTGGACCGGGCACTTCCACTCGCAGTAGGGGTTGCCGCAGGCCAGGCAGCGGTGCGCCTGACCCGCCGCTTCCTGGGGCTTGAAGGGCTCGTAGATCTCGGCGAACTCCTTGGCCCGGGTCCGCGCCTCCTTCTTCTGCGGGTCCTGGCGACCCACGTCGATAAACTGAAAATCGTTGCTCAAACGGTTAGCCATGGTCTCTGCTCCTAGTCTCTGCGTGGCGATCTCGTCGGCGCCGGCCGGGCCCTGCCCTGGGCCGGCGCCGGTCACTCGTGGCGGCCGCTTATTCCGGCCGGCGCCGTGATTCGGCGAGCAGGCTGCCCAGGCTCGCGGCCTTGGGCTTCACCAGCCAGAAGTGACGGACGAAGTCGCTGAAGTCCTCGAGGATCGCCTTGCCGCGCTCGGAGCCGGTCTCGGCCACGTACTCCTCGATGATCTCCCGCAGATGACGCCGATAGGCCTCCATGGCCTCGGTATTGACCCGGTGGATCTCCACCAGCTCGTGGTTGTACTTGTCGACGAAGGTGCGATCCTCGTCGAGCACATAGGCGAAGCCGCCGGTCATGCCCGCGCCGAAGTTGACGCCGGTCTCGCCGAGCACGGCCACCAGGCCGCCGGTCATGTATTCGCAGCAGTGGTCGCCGGCGCCCTCGATCACCGCATGGGCCCCGGAGTTGCGCACCGCGAAGCGCTCGCCGGCGGTACCGGCGGCGAACAGCTTGCCGCCGGTGGCGCCATACAGGCAGGTATTGCCGATGATCGCCGTCCGGTGGCTCTCGAAGCGGCTGGCCCGGGGCGGCACGATAACGATCTGGCCGCCGTTCATGCCCTTGCCGACGTAGTCGTTGGCGTCCCCCTCCAGGTAGAGGTTGAGGCCACGGGCGTTCCACACCCCGAAGCTCTGACCCGCCACGCCCTCGAAGCGCACCTTGAGGGGCGCCTCCTCCAGGCCCGCCTCGCCGTAGCGCTTGGCGATGGCCCCGGAGGCCGCCGCCGGCACCGAGCGGTCGCAGTTGGTGATGGCGAAGCGGAACTCGCCGCCGGACTTCTCGGCGATGGCCTGCTCCAGGGCCGCCAGCACCTCCTGGTTCTTGGCGCCCGGATCGTGGGGCACGTTGCGCTCCACGGCGCAGAACTGGGGGGCCTCCGCCGGCACGGAGTCGTTGGCCAGCAGCGGTGCCAGGTCCAGCTTGCGCTGGGAGGCGGTCTCGCCCTCCAGCACTTCCAGCAGGTCGGTGCGACCGATCAGGTCGGTGAGCCGCCGAACGCCCAGCAGGGCCATCAGCTCACGCACCTCCTCGGCGATAAAGCGGAAGTAGTGCTTGACCATGTCCACGGTGCCGCGGAAGTGCTCGTCGCGCAGGAACTGGTGCTGGGTGGCGACGCCGGTGGCGCAGTTGTTGAGGTGACAGATGCGCAGGTACTTGCAGCCCAGCGCCACCATGGGAGCGGTGCCGAAACCGAAGCTCTCGGCGCCGAGGATCGCCGCCTTGACCACATCGAGGCCGGTCTTCAGGCCGCCGTCGGTCTGCAGGCGAATCTTGTCGCGCAGGCCATTGATGCGCAGCGCCTGATGCACCTCCGGCAGGCCCAGCTCCCAGGGCGAGCCGGCGTGCTTGATGGAGGTGATGGGGCTGGCCGCGGTGCCGCCGTCATAGCCTGAGACGGTGATCAGGTCGGCGTAGGCCTTGGCCACCCCGGTGGCGATGGTGCCGATGCCCGGCTCGGAGACCAGCTTCACCGAGACCTGGGCGTCCGGGTTGACCTGCTTGAGGTCGAAGATCAGCTGCGCCAGGTCCTCGATGGAGTAGATATCGTGGTGCGGCGGCGGCGAGATCAGGGTCACGCCGGGCACCGAGTAGCGCAGCCGGGCAATCAGCTCATTGACCTTGCCGCCGGGCAACTGGCCGCCCTCACCGGGCTTGGCGCCCTGGGCCACCTTGATCTGCAGCACCTCGGCGTTGACCAGGTAAGCCGGGGTCACGCCGAAGCGCCCGGAGGCGATCTGCTTGATCTTCGAGGAGCGGATGGTGCCGTAGCGGGCCGGATCCTCGCCGCCCTCACCGGAATTGGAGCGACCACCGGACTCGTTCATGGCCTGGGCCAGGGCCTCGTGGGCCTCCGGCGACAGGGCGCCGAGAGACATGCCGGCGCTGTCGAAACGCGGGATCAGCGCTTCCACCGGCTCCACCTCCTCCAGGGGCAGCGGCTCGGCGGTGGGCTTGAGCCTGAGCAGGTCGCGGATGGTGGCCACCGGCCGCTCGTTGACCAGGCGGGCGAATTTCTTCCACTTCTGGTAGTCGCCCTGCTGCACCGCCTCCTGCAGGGTCTTGACCACGTCCGGGTTGTAGGCGTGGTACTCCTTGCCGTGGACATACTTGACCAGGCCGCCCTGGGAGATGCCCTTGCGGGGAATCCAGGCGTCCCGGGCCAGCAGCTCCTGCTGCAGCTGCAGTTCGGCGAAGCCGGTGCCCTGGATGCGCGAGGCCATGCCCGGGAAGCACAGCGCCATCACCTCCTCGTTGAGGCCCACCGCCTCGAAGAGCATGGAGCCGCGGTAGGAGGCCAGCGTCGAGATGCCCATCTTGGAGAGGATCTTGTAGAGCCCCTTCTGCATGCCCTTGCGGTAGTTCTCCCGGGCGTCCGCGGGGTTGCCGACCAACTCGCCGGAGCGGTGCATATCGGCCATCACCTGATAGGCCAGCCACGGATAGACCGCGGTGGCACCGACGCCGAAGAGTACCGCCATCTGGTGGGCATCCCGGGCATAGCCGGTCTCCACCACCAGGTTGACCCGCGGGCGCAGCGCCAGCTTGCCCAGGTAGTGGTGCACGGCCCCCACCGCCAGGGCGGCATGAATCGGCAGCTCGCCCTTGGGCAGGTCGGCATCGGAGAGCACCAGGAGCACCTTGCCGCTGCGCGCCGCCTCCTCGGCCTGCTGGCAGAGCGCCAGCAGCGCCTGCTTGAGGCCCTGCTGCTCGGGATCATAGCCAAGCGACAGGGTGTGGCTGGCGAAGGCCGGATCCTCGTGACTGACCAGGGCGGTGAACTTGCGCGGCGAGAGGATCGGCGTGGTCAGGATGATGCGATGGGCATGATCCGGGGTCGCCTCGAAGACATTGAGCTCGGCGCCGATGCAGGTCTCCAGGGACATCACGATCGCTTCCCGCAGCGGATCGATGGGCGGATTGGTCACCTGGGCGAACTTCTGGCGGAAGTAGTCGCTGAGCAGGCGGTTCTGCCGCGACAGCACCGCCATGGGGGTGTCGTCGCCCATGGAGCCCACCGCCTCCTGGCCGCTCTCGGCAAGGGGGCGCAGCACCTGATCACGCTCCTCGAAGCTGACCTGGAACATCTTCTGCCAGACGTTGAGCGCCTCGGCCTCCAGGGGCTGGAAGCGGGCCAGCTCGGTGAGGGCGGACTCCAGGTAGTGGGCGCGCTCCTTGAGCCAGCGCTTGTAGGGATAGGCGGATTTGAGCCGCTCGTCCACGTCGGCGGTATGCAGCACCTGGCCGGTCTCGGTGTCGATGCCCAGCACCTGGCCCGGCCCGACGCGCCCCTTGGCGACCACGTCCTCGGGGGCGTAGTCGTAGGTGCCGATCTCGGAGGCCAGGGTGATATAGCCGTTCTTGGTGATCACCCAGCGGGCCGGACGCAGGCCGTTGCGATCGAGCATGCAGACGGCGTTGCGACCATCGGTCATCACCATGCCGGCGGGGCCGTCCCAGGGCTCCATATGCATGGAGTTGTACTCGTAGAAGGCACGCAGGGCACCATCCATGGTCTCCACGTTCTGCCAGGCCGGCGGCACCATCATGCGGATGGCGCTGTAGATATCCATGCCGCCGGTCATCAGCACCTCCAGCATGTTGTCCATGCTGGAGGAGTCGGAGCCCACGGTATTGACGATCTCGTCGAGCTCGGCGATCTCCGGCAGCAGCGGCGAGACGAAGTTCTCCTTGCGCGAGTTGGCCCAGCCGCGGTTGGCCTCGATGGTATTGATCTCGCCGTTATGGGCCAGGAAGCGGAACGGCTGGGCCAGCGGCCAGCGCGGTGCGGTATTGGTCGAGAAGCGCTGGTGGAAGACGCAGATCGACGTGGTCAGGCGCGGATCCCCCAGGTCGCGATAGAAGGTGGGCAGGTCCACCGGCATCATCAGGCCCTTGTAGGAGACCACCTTGGCGGAGAGGGAGCAGACATAGAACTCCTCCTCGTCGCGCAGCGCCTCCTCGGCGCGCCGCCGCGCCATGAAGAGATCCACCGCCAGCTGGGCATCGAGGCGCTCATCGGCGGCCTCGACGAAGACCTGGCGAATCCGCGGCAGGCACTCCAGGGCCATGGGGCCGCAGACACCGGGATCGGTGGGCACCTCGCGCCAGCCGTGAACGATGAGGCCACGGGCCTCGAGCTCGGCGCCCAGCACCTGACGAGCATGGGCCTCGCGATCGTCGTCATCGGGCAGGAAGATGGCGCCCACGGCGAAGCGGTTGCCCAGGTCGACCCCCAGGGCCTCCCGAGCCACCTCGCGCATAAAGCCCTCGGGCATCTTGAGCAGCAGGCCGCAACCGTCGCCGGTCTTGCCATCGGCGGCGATGCCGCCGCGGTGAGTCATGCAGGTCAGCGACTCGATGGCGGTCTTGAGCAGGTCATGGCTGGCCTCGCCTTCCATATGGGCGATCAGGCCGAAGCCGCAGTTATCGCGGAATTCGCCGGGCTGATGGAGACCTCGGTTCATGGGCGTGTCCCTCAAGCTAGATGTCTTTTATTTCCTGACCAACCGTGATATTTTTTTCCGTTTTTATTTTTTTATAGATACGCAGTATCCGGCGGCCATGAAGCAGAAAAAAGGCTGTCCAGCATAGCCAGCCCCCCTCTCCCGCGCAATTCCCGGCCCCGACCAGCCCACAAAAAATCTCAATAAATCGCTGGGTTAGGTACCCCCAACGAAGAAAAAACTCGTCAGTTCAATGACTTGACGCTGACCTCTCGGCACCGATCAACATCATAGACTTTAGTCTAAAAACATCGCCTCCAACCCATACCGATCCTGCATAAGGCATACGAATTAATGAATCGCATACTCTTCAGGCATAGGCTACACCCCAAAAGAAAAGCGGCGACCACCCGAAGATGGCCGCCGCTTTTCTTGTAGAAAGCGTATTTTCTAGAAAATATTACTGCCTGGGAAAGTCCGTCAACACGCCATGCAGCAGCTCCGGCGGCGTCTCGTCATGCACGCAGGCCTCCCCCAGCCGTCGCAGCAGAATCAGGCGCAGGCGGGCATCGATATTCTTCTTGTCGAGGCGCATGGGCACCAGGAAGGCCTCCTCGTCCATGGCCGCCGGCGCCGCCAGCGGCAGGCCCGCCGCCTCGATCACCGCTGCCACCCGTTCCACCTCATCCCGGGTGAGCCAGCCCAGTCGCGCGGAGAGCTCGGCGGCCATCAGCATGCCGGCCCCCACCGCCTCGCCATGCAGCCAGGCGCCATAGCCCTGGTGGGCCTCGATGGCATGACCGAAGGTGTGCCCCAGGTTGAGCAGGGCACGCACGCCCTGTTCGGTCTCGTCGGCGGCCACCACCTCGGCCTTGATGGCGCAGCTGCGCAGGATCGCCTCGCGCAGGGCGGCCTCGTCGAGGCCTCGCAGGGCCGCCATCCGCGACTCCAGCCAGCTCAGGAAATCCGCATCGCGGATCAGGCCGTACTTGATCACCTCCGCCAGGCCGGCGGAGAGCTCCCTGCCCGGCAGGCTGCCCAGGGTAGCGGTGTCGATCAGCACGGCACGGGGCTGCCAGAAGGCGCCGATCATGTTCTTGCCGCGGGGATGATTGACGCCGGTCTTGCCCCCCACCGAGGAGTCGACCTGGGAGAGCAATGTCGTGGGCACCTGGACAAAGGCGACCCCGCGCTGGTAACAGGCGGCGGCATAGCCGGTCATGTCGCCGATCACCCCGCCCCCCAGGGCCACCAGGGTGCAGCGGCGATTGAAGCCCGCCTCCAGCAGGGCATCCCAGATCCGCTCGACGCTGGCCAGGGTCTTGGTGTGCTCGCCATCCGGCAGGATCACCTCGCGCACCTCGAGCCCCTCGGGCAGGCCGGCCCTGAAGGCCGCCAGGTAGAGGGGTGCCACCGTCTCGTTGGTGACGATCATCACCTGGCGGCCGGCCAGATAGGGGGCCAACCACTGGGGATCCCCCAGCAGGCCGGCGCCGACATGAATGGGGTAGCTGCGCTCGCCGAGATCGACGTTGAGGGTACTGACGGAAGAGGCTTGGCTCATGGAGGGGTAGCACCGAAGGTTACGGAAGATGGCATCACGCCTTGCAGGACTTGAGCGGGTCGACCAGCTTGGTGACCCGACGCACGATCTCGCCGGCCACCGCCTTGGGGCCGCGGCGATCGGTGCGCACGATCAGGTCCGCCGTGGCCCGATAGAGCGGGTCCCGGGCGGCGAAGAGGTCCCGCAGCACCTGGCCGGGATCCTCGGCCTGGAGCAGGGGGCGATTGCGGTCCTTGGCGGTGCGCCTGAGCTGCTGCTCCACCGTGGTATAGAGGTAGATGACGGTCCCCCGCTCGCGCAGGGCGCGCCGATTGACCTCACGGATCACCGCGCCGCCGCCGGTGGCCATGACGACGCCCGACAGCTGCGTCAGCTCATCGATCACCTGGGACTCGCGCTCGCGAAACCCGGCCTCCCCCTCGACATCGAAGATCCAGGGGATATCGGCACCACAGCGCGCCTGGATCTCGTGGTCGCTGTCATAGAAGTCACGGCACAGCTCGGCCGCCAGGAGGCGGCCGATGGTGCTCTTGCCGGCCCCCATGGGGCCGATGAGAAAGAGATTGGGTAAGTCCTGCATCAGCGAAGTGCCAGCCCATCCTCGAGGATCGTGGGTGTGATGAATATCAGCAACTCTACCTTTTCATTGCTCTCTTGGGTATAGCGGAAGAGGTTGCCGATGATCGGGATGTCCGACAGCAGCGGTGTCTCGAAGAGGCTACGGATCTGTTCGGTGGTCAGGATCCCCCCCAGGACCACCGTTTCACCGTTGTTGACCAGCACCTGGGTCTGGATCTCGTTGCGGTCGATGGGCGGCTCGCTGCCGACGAAGGTATCCCGGAAGCTGTCGTTGGTGATCAGCAGGTCCATGACGATGCGGTTGTCCGGGGTGATCTGCGGGGTCACCTCCAGGGAGAGCACCGCCTCCTTGAAATCGGTCTCGGTACCGCTGTCGCTAACCGTCTGGAAGGCCCGCTCCTCGCCCTGCTTGATCACCGCGGTGCGCTGATTGGCGGTGATCACCCGGGGCTGGGAGATGGTCTGGCTACGCCCCTCGCTCTCCAGGGCGCGCAGCTCCAGGTCGATGAGGATATCCCCGGAGAGGTAGCCGAAGGCGAAGGAGGTCAGCGGATCACGATCGCCCCCCAGATCCACCGCCAGGCCGCCGCGATCGCGGTAGACCAGCTCGCCCTCCACCGGATCGAAGAAGGTCTGACCGGGACCGGTGGCGGCGCCATCCAGGTCGATATTGCTGCCTCCGGGCCGCGACAGCCCCCAGTTGACCCCCAGCTCGCGACTGGTGCTATCCCGGGCGATAACGATCCGCGCCTCGATCTGTACCTGACGCACCGCCACGTCCAGTTGCTCGATGGTGTCGAGGATCTGCTCGAGCTGCTCGGCGGTGTCCTGGATCAGCAGGGTATTGGTGCGCGCATCGACGCTGACCCGGCCACGCTCGGTGAGCAGGCCGAAGCCCTCCTCGCCACCGCGCAGCAGGCCGGCCAGATCGGCGGCTCGAGCATAGTTGATCTGCACATAGCGGGTCACCAGGGGCGCCAGCACCTCCATCTGCTCCCGCGCTTCGATCTCCTGGCGCTCGATATTGGCCAACTCCGCCGCCGGCGCCACCACGATCACGTTACCCTCCTGACGACTGGCCAGGCCGTGACTCTTGAGCACCAGATCCAGGGCCTGGTCCCAGGGCACGTCCTGCAGGTTGAGGGTCACCCGACCGGTCACGCTATCGCTGGCGACGATATTCAGCCCGGTGAAGTCGGCGATGATGGAGAGTACCGAGCGCACCTCGATATCCTGGAAGTTCAGGGTGATACGCTCGCCGCTGAAGCTGCGCTGCTCGGGGCGCGTCACCTGCTGCGGCGCCGGCGCCGCCACTGGCTGGGCCTCGATGACCAGCTCCCGTCCACTATGGGTGGAGAACATGGCGAAGTCATCGCTGGCCTGCAGCTCCAGGGTCACCCCCTCGCGGCCGGGGCGCGGCACGATGCGACTCAGCGGCGTGGCGAAATCGGTGACGTCGAGCACCTGATCCAGGGAGGCCGGCAGGCGCACCCCACGCAACTCCGCGAGGATGCGGTTGTCGCTGGCCTCGCGAACCCGGCTATCGATACCGCTACGATCGAAGGTCACGATCAGGCGCCCGGCGCCATCGGCGCCACGGCGGAAAGCGATATCCTCGATGCGCGGCTCCTGGACGACCGGCGTAGCCGTGGCCGTGTTGGTGGTCGTGGGCGGCGCGGCGGCGACCACCGACGAGGACGCCCCGCCGGCGCCGCCGATGGCCAGGATCAGTCGATCCCCCTCCTGGCGCGTGGAGTAAGGCAACTCCTCGTCGAGGGTAAAGACCAACCGGGTCCGCGACCCGGCCTGCAGGGTAGTGATCTGCTCCACGCCCCCCAGGTCGAGGGACTGACGCGGGCGATCCACCAGGCTGGCGGTTTCCATCAGGTCGATGGTCAGGCGCGGCGGCCCATCGAGCCGATAGCCACGCACCTCGGGCACGCCACCCTCGAAATGCAGCTCGACCTCGACTCCCTCGCCCGCCTGACGATAGTCCAGGTCCGTCAGGGTCGATGCCGCCCAGGCGGCCCCCCCGCCCAGCAGTGACAGGCAGAACATTGCCAGATAGCGCATGATGGTTTGCATGATCCCTTCCCCTTGCCCTGTTGGTCTTTACGCCGCCTGGCTATCAACCACGCTGACGTCCCCCCCCATTCAGCGATAGGCTCCGCACCCGTTCGATCCAGCCCCCGCGGCCGTTGGGCACCACTTCCACCAGCTGTACGGAGGCCTCGGTGATGCTGACGATGCGCCCGAAATCGGTGCCCATGTAATTGCCATTGCGCAGACGGTGCACCTCGCCGTCCGGCGCCCTGACCAGTGCCGAGGGCTGCCCTCCTACCGAGAGGGTGCCGACCAGCGACAACCGCTCGAGGGGATAGAACTCCAGCGGCTCCTTGGGCCTCGCCATGTCCGGCGCCATTTCCTCGGAGCCGCCCTCCAGCCCCGCCTCCGGCTCCGGCAGGCGAGCCATAAAGGGACTGCGTCGATCGGCCTGAGCATAGGGAATGGCCACATACTTCGGCGTATCCGGTAGCGTCGATAGCTCCAGGTGCCCCGGGTTGGCGCGTATTTCCGCCAGTTGACGATCGAGGCCGGCGATATCGGGATCGCCGCACCCCACCAGGCCGGCGAGCAACAGCAGGCCGCCACCCCGCACAAGGCGTGACTTCATGGGCCCTCCTCCCCGCCCTCATGGCGATAGCTGTAGGTCTTGGCCAGCAGCGACAGGCGAAGACGCCCCCCCTCCGCCACCGGCGCCAGGGTAAAGTCATGTTGAGTCACGATACGCGACAGTCCCGCCACCCCGGAGAGGAAGGAGGCGATACGGTGATAGTCCCCCTCCACCTGAATATCGAAGGGCTGCTCCACGTAGTACTCCTGGGACACCGGGGCACGCAGCCGGATCGCATCGATGAGCAGCTGATTGTCGATGGCCGTTTCGCTGATGTTGTCGATCAGCGAAGGGATCTCGGCGCCGCTGGGCAACATTTCCAGTAGCGTATCGAGGCGCGCCTGCAGTGCCGCATTGCGCTCGCGCATGGCCGGCAAGTTGGCCGCCTGAGCCGCCTTGCCGCGATACTCTTCCAGCAGGCTAAGTTCTTCGCCCTCGGCCCGGGCCAGCTCCTCCGCCTTGGGAGAGGCCAGATACCAGTGCATGCCGGCGAAGGTCAGTCCCAGCACCAGCAGGCAGCAGATCAACTGCAACGACCAGGGCCAGCCGCCCGCCTCACGCAGATCGAGCTCGCGCCAATCCAGCTCCTTGAGCCGGCGCCACTCCCCAGCAAGACTCATGATTCATCCTCCTCGGCGGCCGGTGCCCCGGGCATAGGTGCCGGCTCATTGAGCCGGCGCCACTCTCTCGATCTCACCCCGGAAAGACTCATGATTCATCCTCCTCGGCCAGCGGCTGGCCCGGCATGCGCTGCGGCACGCTGAGACTGAAGCGCCGCCGCGCCTGCCCTTCGTCGGCCTCCACCTCGGAGAGGCTGGGCACGTCGAAGGCCGTGGCGGCTCCCAGGGCACGCAGTTGATCGGAGACCTGGCGGTTGTTCTCGGCCAGGCCGGTGAGGCGCAGCTGGTCACCCTGGCGAGTCAGTTCGGTGTAGTGGACCCCTTCCTCGAGGCTGGCGGTCAGCTGGTTGAAGACATGCACGGTCTGCGGACGCCCCTCCTGAAGGCGGCGGAAAACGGTGATCTGTGCCTCCAGACGCTCGATCTCGGTCTCGTACTCGCGAATCGAGCGGATGTCCCGATCGAGCCGAGCCGACTGGGCGGTGATATGGGCATTGCGCTGCTGCTGTACATCCAGGGCCTGCTGGTAGTAGTAGGTCATGCCGGCCCCACCGGCCAATCCCACCACCGCCATGGCCACCAGGGCCAACTGGAAGCGCTTGCTGCGACGCTCCCGGCGCTGCTCACGCCAGGGCAACAGATTGATCTCGATCGTCATGGGCGCGACCTCATTGCCAGACCGCAGGCCGTGAGCATGGCAGGGGCATCACTGGCCAGGGTGTGGATATCGATGCGCGAATTGACCTTCATGCGCAGGAAGGGATTGGCGACCAGCACCTCCATGCCGCTATCGGCCGCCAGGCGCTCCTGCAGGCCGGGGACCACGCAGGAACCCCCCACCAGCACCAGCCGCTTGACCTCTTCCCGCCGACCGGCGGTGTAGTAGAGCTGCAAGGAGCGCCCCACCTGCTGGACCAGGGTCTCGATAAAGGGCTCCAGCACGCTGCTCTGGTAGTCCTCGGGAAGGCCGCCGCGCTTCTTGGCCAGCCCCGCCTCTTCCACGCTCAGGCCATAGCGACTGACGATCTCGTCGGTCAGCTGGCGTCCCCCGAAGACGGTGTCCCGGCTGTAGGTGATGCGCCCGTTGCGCAGCACATGGAAGGCATGCATGGTGGCCCCGACATCCACCAGGGCCACCCCGCCGCTGGCATCCTCTTCCCGGGGCAACTGGTGGCGCACCTCGGTGAAGGCACGCTCCATGGCGAAGGTCTCCACGTCCACCGCCGCCGGGCTCAGGTCCGCCTGCAGCAAGGCCTCGGTGAGCTGGCTGACGTCCTGCTGACGGCAGGCCACCAGCAGCACTTCCTGCTGATCCGCATAACGGTCATGGGTGCCCAGACGCTGGAAGTCGAAGGCCACCTCACTGAACGGGAAGGGAATATGCTTGTCGGATTCGACCTGGATACGCGCCTCGATCTCGTCATCGTTGAGGGAGGCGGGCATGGTGAGTGTCTTGGTAATGGCGGCACTGGCCGGCACCGCGGCACCGGTGAGGCGGGTGGTGGGACGCGCCAGCTCGACGGCTCGCTGCAACGCCTCGACCACCGCCGACATGTTGCGGATACGGCGCTCGACCACGGCCCCTTCGCGCAGTGGGCAGACCGCATAGCTCTCGACCCGAAAGCCGCCCTGTACCGCCTTGAGTTCGATCAGCTTGACGGTGGCCGAGGTGATATCGACACCGATCAGCCCCTTCGCCTGTCTAGTAAGTTGCACCTGAGTCGCCCCCTGCTCGTCCCATGCGTTGCCGTTGCGACCTGGGCGTCACCCCTCGACTCCCCCTGACGCCCCGCGGCTGCGTAATTTTCAGGTTACATCCGATTTCGTTTCATCACACAATAGCAGGATGCTTACCCCTTCAACGCTGGTGACCCCCCGCTACGGCCCATATAATGGCTAACCTCAAGGATAGCCCCGCCTCATCGTCGTACCGCCACCGCTAATCACGCGCTTATCACGGGTATCTCATGAAGTTTTTCCAACGCCTGATCGCCTCCCTCGTGTGGCTGACGCTCTCGCTGACCGCCGCCGGCCTGCTGGCCGTGACCGGCGCCGCCCTCTATTTCGCCCCCGGCCTGCCCGATGTGCGCCAGCTGCAGGACTTCGAGCTGCAGGCTCCGCTGCGCATCTTCACCCGCGACGGCCGACTGATCGGCGAGTTCGGCGAGGAGCGACGCATCGCCGTCGACTACGACGAGATTCCCGAACCGTTGATCCAGGCCCTGCTGGCCGCCGAGGATGCCAGTTTCTTCGAGCACCCCGGCGTCGACCCCCGCGGCCTGGCCCGTGCGGCGGTGGAGCTGGCCTCCAGTGGCGGCGATATCCAGTCGGGGGGGTCCACCATCACCATGCAGGTGGCGCGCAACTACCTGCTGACCCTGGATCGCACCTTTACCCGCAAGATCCGCGAGATCCTGCTGGCCCTGCAGATGGAACAGGTGCTGAGCAAGGAGGAGATCCTCGAGCTCTACGTCAACAAGATCTTCCTCGGACACCGCGCCTACGGCATCGCCGCCGCCGCCGAGACCTACTACGACCGCCCCCTGGAGGAGCTGACCCTGGCCCAGATGGCGATGATCGCCGGCCTGCCCAAGGCGCCCTCCGCCTTCAACCCCCTGGCCAACCCGGAGCGCTCGCTGATCCGTCGCAACTGGATCCTCTATCGCATGCGCGAGCTGGGGCATATCGACCAGGCCACCTACGCGGAGGCCGTGGCCGCGCCGATCACCGCCCGCCGCCATGTGGTGCAGGTCGAGGTGGAGGCCGACTACATGGCCGAGATGGCCCGCCAGTTCGCCGTGGACCGCTACGGCGACGAGGCCTATACCGGCGGCTACCGCATCACCACCACCCTGGACAGCGAACTGCAGCCCATGGCCCGACAGGCCCTGAGCCGCGGCCTGATCGCCTATGACACGCGCCATGGCTGGCGCGGCCCGGAGCAGACCGAGATTCCCGCCGGCCTGGTGGAGGCCCAGGAGCGCACCGAACGCAGCGGCCTGGAAGAAGAGCTCGACGAATCCCCCGAGGTACTGGAAACCGCCCGGCGTGCCGCGGCCAGCAGCCAGAGCGAAGTGGCGGGCGTCGACGGCGACGTCAGCAACTGGCTCAATGTGCTCGAGCGCACGCCGCGCCTCGGCCCCCTGCACCCGGCCATCGTGGTCACCGCCGAGGGGCGCGAGATGCGCGTGCTGACCGCCGACGGCGAGGTGGTGACCCTCGACTGGGAAGGCCTGCGCTGGGCGCGCCGCTACCGCAGCGCCCAGTGGCGCGAGGGCGAGCCGGGCTCCGCCGCCGAGATCGCCGCGCCTGGCTCCCTGGTACGCATCCTGCAGCGCGAAGACGGCAGCTGGCGCCTCTCCCAGCGCCCGGATGCCGAGGGCTCCATCGTGGTGCTGGACCCCGACAGCGGCGCCATCCTGGCCCTGCAGGGCGGCTTCGACTTCGACGCCAGCAAGTTCAATCGGGCCACCCAGGCCCAGCGCCAGTCCGGCTCCATCTTCAAGCCCTTCGTCTATCTGGCGGCCCTGGAGGCGGGCGAGATCACGCCCGCCTCGATCATCAACGATGCCCCGGTGGTGATGCCGGACGCCGGCACCACCTGGCGGCCGGTCAACTCCAGCGGCGACTTCCGCGGCCCCATGCGCGTGCGCCGCGCCCTGGCCCTGTCGCGCAACCTGGTCACCATCCGCGTCCTGCAACGCCTGGGGCTGGATAACACCATCGATTTCCTGGCGCGTTTCGGCTTCGATGAGTCGCGCCTGCCCCATGGCCTCTCCCTGGCCCTGGGCAGCGCCAGCCTGACCCCCCTGGAGATGACCACCGCCTACGCCACCCTGGCCAATGGCGGCTACGGCATCCAGCCCTGGTACATCGAGCGGGTCACCCGCGGCGCCGACGAGACCCTAGTGGACGAGGCCAGTCCGCGTCGGGTCTGCCGCGACTGTCGACCCGACACCCAGGAGGTGGAGATCGAGGGTCGCCGCTATCCGCTGGCGCCCCGGGTCGCCGACGCCAGCGCCGTCTACCTGGTCACCGACATGCTGCGCGATGTCGTCGAATCCGGCACCGGGCGCGGCGCCCTCGAGGTGGGACGCGGCGATATCGTCGGCAAGACCGGCACCACCAACGACCAGCGCGACGCCTGGTTCGCCGGCTACAACGCCGACCTGGCGGTCTCGGTATGGATCGGCAAGGACAATAACGAGACCACCGGCGAGTACGGCGGTCGCGCCGCCCTGCCGGTGTGGGTCGACTTCATGAGCCAGGCCCTGGCGGGCCGCCCCGAGGCGAGGCAGGCGCGCCCCGCCGAGGTGGTCAGCGCCCGCATCGACCCGGACTCCGGCCGCCGCCTGCGCGATGGTCAGGCCGGCGGGATCAGCGAGCTCTTCCATGTCGACCACCAGCCCGAATTCGAGCCCTACAGCGTGAGCCAGGATCTCGAACAGCACAGCGGCGCCCAGGGCAGCGGCGCCTTCGAATCGATCTTCTGACCCTTTCGCCCGGCGGCCGCCGGGCATGGTCCGACAACGACAAGGCCCGCATCCTTGGATGCGGGCCTTGTCGTTGTCGGACGGCAAGACGCCGGCCCGAAGGCCGGCGTCTCGTCACCGATCGCGATATCGCGGCTTAGTCGCCGTAGACATCCTCGATGCGGGTCAGCGGGTAGTGAGCCGGATAGGGCTTGCGCGCCACGCCGGAATCCACGGCCGCCTGGGCCACCGCCGCGGAGACGCGATCCAGCAGGCGCGCGTCCATCGGCTTGGGAATGATGTACTCGGGGCCGAAGCTCAGCTCGTCCACCTCATAGGCGGCCTTGACCTCCGCCGGCACCGGCTCGCGGGCCAGGTCCTTGATGGCATGCACCGCGGCGATCTTCATCTCTTCGTTGATGGCGGTGGCACGCACATCCAGGGCCCCGCGGAAGATGAAGGGGAAGCCCAGCACGTTGTTGACCTGGTTGGGGAAGTCGGAGCGACCGGTGGCCATGATGACGTCGTCGCGGGCCGCCTTGGCCACTTCCGGGTGAATCTCCGGATCCGGGTTGGAGCAGGCGAAGACCACCGGCTTGGCGGCCATCGTCTTGAGCTGCTCGGCGGAGAGCAGGTTGGGACCGGAGAGGCCGACGAAGACATCGGCGCCATCGATGGCGTCGTCCAGGGTGCGGCGCTCGGTCTCGGTGGCGAACATCGCCTTGTACTGGTTGAGGTCCTCGCGGCCGCTGTGGATCACGCCCTTGCGATCCAGCATAAAGATGTTTTCGGCCTTGGCGCCACAGGAGACCAGCAGCTTCATGCAGGCGATGGCGGCGGCACCGGCGCCCAGGCAGACGATCCGCGCCTCGTCGATCTTCTTGCCGGCGATATCCAGGGCATTGATCATGCCCGCCGCGGTGACGATGGCGGTGCCGTGCTGATCATCGTGGAAGACGGGGATATTGCAGCGTTCGATCAGGGCGCGCTCGATCTCGAAGCACTCCGGCGCCTTGATATCCTCGAGGTTGATGCCTCCCCAGGTATCGGCGATGCGCGCCACGGTATCGATAAAGGCCTGCGGGCTCTCGGCGTCGACCTCGATATCCACGGAGTTGATACCGGCGAAGCACTTGAACAGCACGCCCTTGCCTTCCATGACCGGCTTGCTGGCCAGCGGGCCCAGGTTACCGAGGCCGAGGATGGCAGAACCATCGGAGACCACCGCCACCAGGTTGCCCTTGCCGGTGTAGCGGTAGGCATTCTCGGGATCCTTGGCGATCTCGCGGCACGGCTCGGCGACCCCCGGGCTATACGCCAGGGCCAGATCCTTGGCGGACGCGGTGGGCTTGGTCAGCTCCACGGAGAGCTTGCCGGGGATCGGCTGTGAGTGGTAATCCAGTGCCGCTTTTCTCGGGTCAGTCATGGGGTTGTCCAGTCGTAGCAAAGTATATCGGTGTCGCGTCAGAATATAGAAAAACATCCAAGGCCACAACTTATGCCAAGTTCTTGTCATTCAAGGATTTTGCCGACCTTTTTGAAGGCATTTCCAAATATTTACTCGAACTTATGACTGACCATGCATGCATAACAAAGAGCTTATTCCAGCGACAACGTCCTGGTTCCAGACATAAAAAAACCCGCCTGGCGAGGCCAGACGGGTTCTTGGTATCGCCCTGGGGCGATGGCGAGCAGCGTCTTAGCGACGGATCGCGGCACCGAAGCGCTTGTTGAAGCGCTCGACGCGGCCACCGGTGGTCGCCTGCTTCTGCTTGCCGGTGTAGAAGGGGTGGCACTGGGAGCAGACGTCCAGGGACATCTCCTGGTTGGAGGTGGTGCCAATTTCGAAGGTGGCGCCGCAGGAGCAGGAGACGCTGACCTTCTTGTATTCGGGATGGATACCTTGTTTCATCGTGAAGCCTCATGGAGCGGTATGCCGCCACCTGATCTCTTGCCAGGCACCGCATACGGGTTTTGGGTGCGTTAAGATGACGCCGCGCCCACCGGTAACCATGACGCATGGCGCCATGAAGGCGCGCATTCTAGCAGAGACGATGCCGGAGGCCAATTGCCCACTTCCTCGCCCGCGACGTTCCTCGGGGTCGCCCTCCCCTCCCCGCTGCGCCGCCTCTTCGACTACCGCGCCATCGCCCCGCCGCCGGGCGGCTGGCGGCCGGGGCTAAGGGTCCGGGTGCCCTTCGGGCGCCGCGAGGTCGTGGGCATCGTCATCGAGTGTCGCGCGCATAGCGAGGTCCCGGCGTCTCGCCTCAAGCCGGTCGCGGCCTGGCTCGACGACGCGCCCTTGCCGGCGGACTGGTTGTGGCTGTGCCAGTTCACCGCTCGCTACTACCAGCACGGCCTGGGCGATACCCTGAGCCATGCGCTGCCCGGCCTGCTGCGCCAGGGCCGCCCCCTGGAGGCCCGCACCCGCGAGACCTGGCGCCCGACCCTCGATGGCCGGTCCCTGCCGGCTGAGGCCCTGACCCGGGCCCCTCGCCAGGCCGAGCTGCTGGCCATGCTGCGCCAGCATCCCAGGGGAGTGACCACGCCGGCCATCACCGCCCAGGGCTATACCCGCGCCCAGTTGCAGGCCCTGACCGACAAGGGGCTGATTCATGCCGACGAGCAGCCGCTGATCGAGGCGCCCCCGCCCGGCCCCGAGCGCCTGCTGGCGGAGCCGGCCCTGACCCTCAACGGCGAGCAGGCCCAGGTCCTGGGCAGGCTCCACGACGGCCTGGCGCGCTTCACGCCGGCCCTGCTCCACGGCGTGACCGGCAGCGGCAAGACCGAGGTCTATCTGCAACTGATCGAGGCCGTCGTGGCCAAGGGTCGCCAGGCCCTGGTGCTGGTGCCGGAGATCGGCCTGACCCCCCAGACCCTGGCGCGCTTTCGCAAGCGCTTCCGGGTACCGGTGGTGGCCCTGCATTCGGGGCTGGCCGACGGCGAACGCCTGGACGCCTGGCTGGCGGCGCTCCAGGGCCGTGCGCCCATCGTGATCGGCACCCGCTCGGCGATCTTCACGCCCCTGGCGCGCCCCGGCGTGATCATCGTCGACGAGGAGCACGACGGCTCCCTCAAGCAGCAGGAGGGCCTGCGCTATCATGCCCGGGACCTGGCGGTGGCCCGGGCCCACCACCACGGCATCCCGGTGCTGCTGGGCAGCGCCACGCCCTCCCTGGAGAGCCTGGCCAAGGCCCACTCGGGGCACTACCAGCACCTGCGCCTGACCCGCCGCGCCAGCCGCCATGCCCCGGCCCGGCTGGAGCTGATCGACACCCGCGGCCGCCCCCGCCGCGGCGGCCTGATTCCACCGGTGATCGAGGCGATCCGCCAGACCCTGGCGGCGGGACACCAGGTCCTGGTGTTCATCAATCGCCGCGGCTTCGCCCCGACCCTGGCCTGCGAGGCCTGCGGCTGGCTGGCCGAGTGCCGCCACTGCGACGCCCGCCTCACCCTGCATCGCCAGCCCCACCTGCTGGCCTGCCACCACTGCGACCACCAGCAGCCGCTGCCCGAGGCCTGTCCCCAGTGCGGCAGCGCCGACCTGCGCCCCCTGGGCACCGGCACCGAGCGCAGCGAGGAGAGCCTCGCCGGCCTCTTCCCCGAGGTGCCGATCTACCGCATCGATCGGGACAGCACGCGCCGCAAGGAGGCCTTCGAGAGCCTGCTGAGCGAAGTGCGCCGGGGCGATCCGGCGATCCTGGTGGGCACCCAGATGCTGGCCAAGGGCCACCACCTGCCCCATGTCACCCTGGTGGTGGTGGTCAATGCCGATGCCGGCCTCTACGCCAGCGACTTCCGCGCCATGGAGCAGAGCGCCCAGTTGCTGGAACAGGTGGCCGGGCGCGCCGGGCGCGCCGAACACCCCGGCCGGGTGCTGGTGCAGACCCAGCATAGCGACGACCCCCAGCTCACCCTGCTGGCCTCCCGGGGCTACGATGCCCTGGCCGAACGGCTGCTGGCCGAGCGTCGTGCCGCCGCCCTGCCCCCCTACCGCTTCCTGGCCCTGCTGCGCCTGGAGGCGCCCCGGGAGGAGGCCGTCCAGGCGCTGGCCGAGCAAGCCGCCGAGGCCCTGCGTGCCTGGCTCGCCGACCAGGCCTCGGAGGTGCACTGCCTGGGGCCGGTGCCGGCCCCCATGGAGCGCCGCCAGGGCCGTTACCATATGCAGTTGATGCTCAGCGCCGAGCGCCGCAGCCGCCTGCACGAGGCCGGCGCCTGGCTGATCGGCTGGCTGGAGCAGTGCCGCGAGGCGCGCCGGGTGCGCTGGTCCCTGGATATCGACCCACAGACGCTTAGTTAAGCCGGCTCTAGCTTTCGATCCCTCTCGCTTTCGATCCCCGTCGTGGCGGGTTACAGTGGCGCCCTCTTCTCCACAGGTACCGGCGAGACAGCCCATGGCCCTCAAGTCCACCATCTGCAAGGCCCAGATCCAGTTGGCCGATATGGATCGTCACCACTACGACGACCTCTCCCTGACCCTGGCCCAGCACCCCTCGGAGACCGACCAGCGACTGATGGTGCGCCTGCTGGCCTTCGCCCTGAATGCCAGCGAAGACCTCGCCTTCACCCGCGGATTGAGCACCGACGACGAGCCGGAGCTGTGGCGCAAGGACCTGACTGGGGCCATCGAACTGTGGATCGAGCTGGGCCTGCCCGACGAGGATCGCCTGCGCAAGGCCTGTCAGCGCTCGCGCCAGGTGATCCTCTACGCCTACGGCGAGGAAGGCGCCGTGCGCCCCTGGTGGGAGAAGCTCCAGCACCGCCTGAGCCGCTTCGACAACCTGATCATCTGGCGCCTGCCGGCGGAGCAGAGCCGCGAGCTGGCCGAGCTGGCGGATCGCTCCATCAATCTGCAATGCAATATTCAGGAGCGCCAGGTGATGCTCAGCGATAGCCGGCGCACCGTGATCCTCGACCCCGAGCCGCTGCTGGGCGTCGACTAATCGCCTCCCCCGGAGGCTCGGGGCTACCCGGGAGGCCGCCCAGGCTTTAAAGCCGGAGCCCAATTGCCGATAATAGATCCCTTTGCCACGCTTTCACTCGCCCCGGCCGCTTTCCTGCGGCGGGGGACACAGGACATGCCGACCCCATGAAAGAGACCATTATCGCGCTGCTCGACGAGGCGCTCGTCACCCTCAAGCAGCAGGGCGTGCTGCCCGCGGACACGTCCCCCACCATCAAGGTCGACCCCACCAAGGACAAGGCCCACGGTGACTACGCCACCAACCTGGCGCTGATGCTGGCCAAGCCGGCGGGCAAGAAGCCCCGCGACCTGGCCGAGGCCCTGGTGGCCGCCCTGCCCGAGAGCGCCGCGGTGAGCAAGACCGAGATCGCCGGCCCCGGCTTTATCAACTTCTTCGCCGCCACCGATGCCGTGGCCCAGGTGGTCGCCCAGGTGCTGGAGAGCGGCGACGCCTATGGCCGCAGCCTCGCCGGCCAGGGCCAGAAGGTGCAGGTGGAATTCGTCTCCGCCAACCCTACCGGCCCGCTGCATGTGGGCCATGGCCGCGGCGCCGCCATCGGCGACTCCCTGTGCCGCCTGCTGGAGGCGGTGGGTCATGACGTCACCCGCGAGTTCTACTACAACGACGCCGGCGCCCAGATCAGCAACCTGGCCCTCTCCGTGCAGGCTCGCGTCAAGGGCCTCGGCCCCGAAGACGCCGGCTGGCCGGAGGACGGCTACCGGGGCGACTATATCCAGGACGTGGCCAACAGCTACCTGGCCGGCGAGACGGTGCATGCCGACGATCGCCATGTCACCGCCAAGGGCGACCCGGAGAACCTCGACGCCATCCGCGAATTCGCCGTGGCCTACCTGCGCCGCGAACAGGATCTCGACCTCAAGGCCTTCGGCGTCGAGTTCGACGTCTACTTCCTGGAATCCTCCCTCTACGAGGACGGCAAGGTCGAGGCCACGGTGGAGCGGCTGATCGACCAGGGCCACACCTACGAGGAGGAGGGTGCCCTGTGGCTGCGCACCACCGACTTCGGCGACGACAAGGACCGGGTGATGCGCAAGAAGGACGGTGGCTACACCTACTTCCTGCCGGACGTGGCCTACCACCTGGACAAGTGGCAGCGCGGCTTCGCTCGAGTCATCAACGAGCAGGGCGCCGACCACCACTCCACCGTGACCCGGGTACGCGCCGGCCTGCAGGCCCTGGATGCCGGCATCCCTCAGGGCTGGCCCGACTATGTGCTGCACCAGATGGTGCTGGTGACCCGCTCCGGGGTCGAGGTCAAGCTCTCCAAGCGCGCCG
The DNA here is from genome assembly GCF_023708045.1 of Halomonas sp. NCCP-2165. Classification (NCBI taxonomy): domain Bacteria; kingdom Pseudomonadati; phylum Pseudomonadota; class Gammaproteobacteria; order Oceanospirillales; family Halomonadaceae; genus Halomonas; species Halomonas sp. NCCP-2165. The sequence continues at coordinate 908 of NZ_BRCY01000033.1, read as the reverse complement.
GCAGCTACGTGACCCTGCGCGACCTGATCGATGAAGTGGGCCGCGACGCCACCCGCTACTTCCTGGCCGCGCGCCGGGCCGACTCCCAGCTCACCTTCGATATCGACCTGGCCCGCTCCCAGTCCAACGACAACCCGGTCTACTACGTGCAGTACGCCCACGCCCGGGTGTGCAGCGTGCTGCGCCGCCTCGAAGCCGAGGGGCTGTCCTTCGATCACGACCTGGCCCTGGCCAACCTGGCGTCGCTCACCGAAGACCAGGAGAAGGCGCTGATGAACCGCCTGGCCCGCTACCCCGAGGTGGTCGCCCATGCCGCCGCTTCCCGGGAGCCTCAGCAGGTCGCCCAGTACCTGCAGGACCTGGCGGCGGACTTCCACACCTGCTACAACGCCGTCAAGGTGATGGTGGAGGAAGACGCCCTGCGCAACGCCCGCCTGGCGCTGGGCCTGGCCACCCGCCAGGTGATTCGCAATGGTCTGGACCTGCTCGGCGTCGGCGCTCCCGAGGAAATGTAAGCGACCGGGAGGCCTCGACGGGCCTTGAGAGTGAAAAGACACAGGCCTCGACCGGCTCTTCGGAGCCGGTGCCCCGCAGCGATGTAAGGAGACGTCACTCATGGCCAGCCGCCGTCAATCCAGCCCGCCCAAGCGCCGCGGCGCCTCGTCCCGCAAGCGTGCGTCCGCCCAGCGGCGCGGCCTGCCCGGCTGGCTATGGGGTGCCGGCGGCCTGCTGGCCGGCTACTTCCTGGCCCAGCATTTCCAGGCCTCGGCGCCACCGCCCAGCGCCACGGTGGCGCCTCGAGAGGCGGCGGAACCCGCCGAGGAGCCCCGCACGCCCACCTTCGAGTTCTATACCCTGCTGCCGGAGTCCGAGGTCATCGCGCCCCGGGGCGAGCCCCAGGCCTCCGC